>JANLSB010000243.1:0-10635 GCA_031362125.1 Lysobacterales bacterium
GCGGACGAGCGCCGACGAGTTGGAGTCACGAAGTTGGATGACGACATGCTCATCTCGCAGGGCGGACAGGGCATCAAGCAGATAGTTGACGTTGAAGCCGATCACCAGACTGTCGACACGGGTATCGGCTTCGATCTCCTCCTGCGCCTCTTCCTGTTCGGGATTATGGGCATTGATCTTCACTTGGCCCGGAGACACCTCAATCCGGACCCCGCGGTATTTTTCGTTCGACAGGATCGCCGCGCGCTGCAGCGAAGCGCGAAAAGCTTCCCGGTCAAGCTTCACTTCCCGGTCGGCACCGATCGGAATCACGGCTTCGTAATCGGGAAACCGGCCGTCGATCAGCTTGCTGGTGAAGGTGACGTCGTCCCGTTTCACCCGAATATGGTTCCGACCCATTTCCAGTTCCAGCTCGCGATCACCGCCCTCGAGCAGGCGCTGCAACTCCAACACGCCCTTGCGCGGCACGATGATCTGGCGCTTGGTTTGCACCGTGTCTTCAAGCACAGCTTCGCACAGGGCAAGTCGGTGGCCGTCGGTGGCAACGCAGCGCAGGGCCTTGTCGCGGAGGTCGAACAGCAGCCCGTTGAGGTAGTAACGGACATCCTGCTGGGCCATCGCGAACGCGGTGCGTTCGATCAGCTCCTTCAGACTGGCCTCGCCGACGCGGACACGCTCAGTGGCATCGACTTCGTCCAGTGCCGGGAAATCATTGGCTGGCAAGCTGGCCAAGGTGAATCGGCTGCGGCCTGCAGAGACAGTGACTTTGTCACCTACCTGGGTAACGGTGACCTTGCTGCCGTCGGGCAGAGCACGGACGATCTCGAACAGCTTGCGCGCTGGGATGGTGGTCTCCCCTGCTTCGGCATCGTCAACACGTGTCCTGGCGACCATCTCGACTTCGAGGTCCGTACCGGTGAGGGACAGCAGATCGCCCTCGACGCGAGCCAGCAGGTTGGCGAGTACCGGCAGCGTCTGTCGGCGTTCGACAACATTGACGACCTGAGCCAACGGCTTCAAAAGCACTTCACGCTGCAGACTGAAACGCATTGATTCGATTCCCCAAGAATGTCGTTGGCCGGTTGAGCGTCGATATACCCAAGCTTTTAAGCTAAGGATATAAATCTTAAAAGCTTGTGGTGGTGGTGTCGCCAGAAACCGGGGGTAACAGATCCAAGTTTATGATTTTAAATCATATTTCATTGGTGCGAATGCCTGTAGAACCAGCAGTGGAGGATGGGGACGCCCTGTGGATAACTTTCGGTGGGTTTGCCCGCCTCGTACTTATCCACAGCTTGTCTCCAGTCTGTTCTCAGGTTTTGCGACAGCCCCGAGGCAGCCGCGTCACCCGCGAAATCCAACACTACGAACGTTGATCATTCACTGAGCTTGCGGATCAACTTGTCCCAATCCTCATGCAGCTTTCCATCGCTTTCCATCAACAATCTGATCTGGCGGCATGCGTGCAGGACCGTTGTGTGGTCCCGGCCCGCAAAGGCGTCGCCAATCTCGGGCAGGCTGTGTTCGGTAAGCTCCTTTGCCAAGGCCATCGCCACCTGCCGCGGGCGAGCCAGCGAGCGGGTCCGGCGCTTGGACAACAGATCCTTGATCTGCAAGCCGTAGTAGTCTGCCACGGCCTTCTGGATATTGGCGATGTTGATCGCCTGCTGCTGCGCACGCAGCAGGTCGCGCAGTGTTTCCTGGGCGAATTCTGGCGTGATCGTGCGACCGGTGAAATTGGCGCGCGCTGCCAGCGTATTCAACGCACCCTCCAGATCGCGGACGTTGCTGCGCATTTTCTTTGCAAGCAGGAACGCCACATCCTCGGAAATCGCGACGCCGCGCTCGCGCGACTTGGACAACACGATCTGCGCACGGGTCTCGAAATCCGGCGGTTCGATCGCCACCGATAAACCCCAAGCCAAGCGTGACTTCAGCCGCGGCTCCAGGCCTTCCACTTCGCGAGGGTAACGGTCGCAGGTCAGGATGATCTGCTGGCGCCCGTCGAACAAAGCGTTGAAGGTGTGGAAGAACTCTTCCTGGGTGCGGTCCTTGCCGGCAAAAAATTGAATATCGTCGATCAGCAGCGCATCGACCTGTTGGAACTGGCGCTTGAAGGCGTCCATGGTCTTTTCCTGCAGACCTTTCATCATCGCGCTGAAGAACTGTTCGCTGCGCAGGTACATCACCCGCATACCCGGGTTCTGACGACGCATTTCGTTGCCGGCGGCAAACATCAGATGGGTTTTGCCCAAGCCGGTGCCGCCATAGAGCAGCAGCGGGTTGTGCGCCCGGTCGCCGGGCTTCTGCGCCGCCTGCCAAGCTGCAGCGCGGCCGAGTTGATTGCTCCGCCCTTCGACGAAATTATCGAAGCTGTAGTGGCTGTCGAGATTGCCGGCGAACTCGGCCACGGGCGCGCGGGCGATGAACGCTTGGGTCGGGCTCGGCTGGCTTTGTGCGGGACGAGCGACCGAACCGATTTCCAACGACACCGTCGCGTTACCGGCATAGTGCCCCAGCAGTTCGCTGATCCGAAGCAGGTACTTGGCCTGCACAGCATCGCGCACGAACGCATTCGGGGCGTATAGGACCATGCCGTCGTCGTGCAGGCGGGCCTGCAGCGGTTTCAGCCAGGTCTGGACCTCTTCCACCGGCAGTTCGGCTTCGAGACGTTCGAGACAGCGGGGCCAGGCATCCATCGGGATTCGTTGTAACGCTTCGTTTGTGACGTGCGGAGACAAGCCGAACCGCGCGACGTTGTGCCGGGAGGGATTCGGCAGGCGTGGCGAGCAAGGTCGGCGGCCAATCCGTCAGACTACCACCGTGCCGCCCCCCTCGCACCCGCAGCGGTGAGTGTGGGGCGACGACGCCAAGCCCCGACGGCCCCGGCATTTGACCACCCTGCCCGCGCGGCTGCATAATCTCCGGTTCTTGCGGTTCCGGTGTTGCGCTTCGGCGCGGTGTCGCCGTCTCCGCACCACGACAGCAACATGTCTTATATCGAGCCCGAGCATGGCCACCAAGCGCACCTACCAGCCCAGCAACCTCAAGCGCAAACGCGACCACGGTTTCCGTGCCCGCATGAAAACCGCCGACGGCCGCAAGATCCTTGCCCGCCGTCGCGCCAAAGGTCGCACGCGCCTCACTGCTTGATCGCTTCGGCAATGCGACCGGCTTGACGCCTGTCGCTGTCGATACGAGCGGCCAAGCTTGATGCTTCCGGCATGAACGTCCGCCGTTCGTGATTACCGGGCATCCCAACGTTGATCGCAACGCCCGCTACCCGCGCTGCGCGCGGGTGCGCACACGTCCTGAATTCGACGCCGTGTTCGCTCGCGGTCATCGCGGTGCGACCCCACTGCTGGCTCTACACTATCTTCCGGACGACCTTCCCGATTCCGCTTCCACACGCATCGGGTTCGCTGTTTCGCGCAAAGTCGATACCCGTGCGGTGATCCGCAACCGCATCAAACGCGTGCTTCGCGATCATTTCCGTCGCCATCGTGCTGGCTTTGCCCCAGGCGCGTACGTGGTCGTCGCCCGTTCGCCTGCTGCGCGGGCGGACGGTCACGAACTGATCGCCGCCTTCGAGCAGGCGCGACGACAGGCCTTGCGCCGCGTCGCGTTGCCCCCATCCCTCGCGAGCGGCACAATGCCGCCCGCTTCTCCCTCTCCCGCACAAGCGCCGGCTCCCAGCGGCGCGTCGAGTCAGCCCGCCCCATGAATCAACTGCGCACTTTCCTGATTTTCGCCTGGCTGATGGTGGCGACCATCCTTTGGATGAACTGGAGCAAGGAACAGAATGCTCCTCCAACCCCGACCCAGGTCGCGCAGGCCGCCGCAGCCATCACGCCGCCCGAAGGCTTGCCTGTGCCGACCGTGCCCGGCGCGCTTCCCGCGACTGTTTCCACCGCGGCCGTCCCCGCCGCCAACGGCCAGCTGGCTGCGCAGATCGGCCCCACGCCTGCTGCCGAGCCGCGATTCACATTGAGCAATGACGTGCTGCGACTGAGCCTGGACGGCGGCAATGTACGTCGTGCCGAACTGCTGAAGTATCACGTTAACCGCAAACCGGACGCGCCGTTGGTCCGTCTGTTCGATGACAGCGCCGAGGATTTCTATATCGCCCAGAGCGGCTGGACCAGCGCCCAGGGCGCGCCGAGCCACCAGAGCGGTTTCGTCGCGGAACAGTCGGCGACCGGATTGGAACTCGCCGAAGGCGCCAAGACCGTCACCGCCCGTTTCGTGTGGTCCGGCGCCGACGGCGTCAGCATCCGTCGCACCTATACGCTCGCGCGCGGCGAGTATGTGCTCAAGGTGCGCGATGAGGTCGTCAATCGCGGCACGACACCGTGGACCGGTTTCGTCTATCGGCAACTGTCGCGCGTGCCGCACGATTTCAAGCGCAGCATGACCAACCCCGAAACCTTCAGCTACAACGGCGCGGTCTGGTATACCCCGGCCGAAAAATACGAAAAACGTGCCTACGACAAATTCATCGACAAGGGTCCGCTCAACATCACCACCGAGGGCGGCTGGATCGCGCTTCTGCAGCATTATTTCTTCGCCGGATGGATTCCGCAGGCGGACCAGAAAGCGAACTTTGCGCTCGCCAATGCCGGCAATCAGTTCGGCATCAGCGCCACCGGCCCCGAATTCACGGTTGCACCCGGTGCCCAGATCAGCAGCGAGGCAAAGCTGTGGATCGGGCCGAAACTGCCGGATCAGCTCGCCGAGCAGGCGCCCGGTTTCGGCCTCACCCTGGACTACGGGATCTTCACTTTTCTCGCCCAGCCGATCCACTGGCTGCTGGCCAAGCTGCACGGCTTCACCGCCAATTGGGGCTGGGCGATCATGCTACTGGTGCTGCTGATCAAGCTCGCGTTGTATCCGCTCTCGGCCGCGCAATACAAATCGATGGCGAAGATGCGCAAGTTCCAGCCGCGGATCCAGCAGCTTAAAGAACGCTACGGCGACGACAAGCAGAAATTTCAGACCGCGATGCTGGAACTCTACAAGAAAGAAAAGATCAACCCGGCGGGCGGCTGTTTGCCAATCCTGATCCAGATGCCGGTATTCCTCGCCCTGTACTGGGTGTTGATCGAATCGGTCGAATTGCGTCAGGCGCCATGGATGTTGTGGATCCAGGACCTGACCGCACGTGATCCCTTCTTCATCCTGCCGACGATCAACATGGCGGTGATGTGGTACACCCAGCGTCTCACGCCGATGGTCGGCGTTGATCCCATCCAGGCGCGCATGTTCCAGTTGATGCCGTTGATCTTCGGTGTGATGTTTGCATTCTTCCCTGCAGGCCTGGTGTTGTACTGGGTCACCAACGGCACACTGGGCATGCTGCAGCAGTTGTGGATGATGCGGCAGTACGGCGACAAGTCGTCTCCGACGGTCGAGAAGGCCTGAGTCGCGGGTTGCTCGTACCGGCACAAGAGCGCAACGAAGCCCGCCGCAAGGCGGGCTTCGCACGTGTGAAATTTGTGCGATCCGGAATCCGCTCAGAATCCGCACTATTGTCCAAAGTGCTACAGGTGAAGGAACCGACATGCGCAGCACCGTCGAAATCTGGATGTTGACCACAGGTCTTTTCGTGGCCGTCGCGATCGCGGTGAGCGTGAATCTGGTCGTTCCGCAATTCAACGATGTGTTCCAGAATTTCGGGGCCGAACTGCCGCTGCTGACGCGGCTGTTCGTCGAAGGCCGTCATGTGTTTTTCGGACTGCCGCTGTTGGTGCTGGCGGCGTGGGCGTTGACGCCAAGTTGCGCCGCCGGGCAACGAGCGCGGCATCGTCGCGCTGGTGGTCGGGATCGGCCCGGGCCTGATTCTGGTCCCGCTATGTCTGGTCGCGATGTACTGGCCGATCTTCCACCTGGCGGCTGCCGTCGACGGTTGAGTCAGGAATCGACGTAGTCGCCGCCAGGAGGGGTTTGAGCGAAAAACAAACAACGCCGCAGCAAGCTACGGGGTATTGAACGGCATGAACCCAAAACCTACGCCGCAAGCGCCGGGAGATATGACCCGAAGAGATTCAACAGAGCAGGATTCCGCCATTTGATGCATCCAGCATGGGGCTCCACCCGGGAGGCCCACAATACGCCGTAACCAACCGACTCGCTCTATGCTTGCAACCACAGGCGCTGTCGCTTGTGCACCCGACACACATGATGCAAAGCCAGGACACCATCGCCGCCATTGCTACCGCCGCAGGTGCCGGCGGTGTGGGTGTGGTTCGTCTTTCTGGCCCACGGGCTTCGGACATTGGTTGTGCTCTGGCCGCACGAGCACTGGGTGTCCGCTATGCCCACTACGTGCGGTTCCGCGACGAAGACGGCGAAACCATCGACGACGGCATCGCGCTCTACTTCAAAGGGCCGGCGAGCTATACCGGCGAAGACGTAGTGGAACTGCAGGCGCACGGCAGCCCGGCTGTGTTGCAACAGCTGCTCGCGCGCTGCTGCGCGCTGGGTGCCCGGATGGCGCGGGCGGGCGAGTTCAGCGAACGCGCGTTCCTCAATGGCAAGCTCGATCTGGCCCAGGCCGAAGCCGTCGCCGATCTGATCGCAGCTGGCGACGTGCGCGCGGCGCGCGCGGCCCGGCGATCGCTCGACGGCGTATTTTCGCGTCGCGTCGATGCGCTCGCATCGACGCTGCTGCGGTTGCGCGTACACGTGGAAGCGGCGATCGACTTTGCCGACGAGCCGCTCGACACCCTCGGTGGCGCAGCCTTGCGCAGCGGCCTTGCGCAGGCGGCCGCCGATCTGGATACGCTGCTGTACGAAGCCGAACGCGGGCAGAAGCTGCGAGACGGCCTGCATGCGGTGATCGTCGGTCCACCGAACGCCGGCAAGAGCTCATTGCTGAACGTACTGGCCGGGAGCGAGCGCGCCATCGTCAGCGACATCGCCGGCACCACTCGAGACCTGCTGCGCGAAACCGTGCGCGTGGACGGGGTCGAGCTCACCCTGGTCGATACCGCAGGGCTGCGCGCCGGGGGCGACATCATCGAGCGAGAGGGCATGCGTCGGGCCGCCTTGGAACTGACCCGGGCGGATCTGGCGATCATCGTGCTGGATGCAGGCGAGATCGACGCCGGCCGTGAGGCGGTGGCCGGGGCGATCGTGGGCGTACACAGGCGGCTGTGGGTGCTGAACAAGGCCGATCTGCTCCACGCCCTTCCCGCCCAGCCGTCAACTCCCGCAGGAGATGAAACTCTCTGGGTCTCGGCGCGCACCGGAATGGGGCTGGACGATCTGCATGCCCGTCTCCAGATGCTTGCGACGGGCACCACAGACGGCGGCGACGGCGCGTTCAGCGCCCGGGCACGCCAGGTGGAGGCTCTGCATCGTGCCGCCGAGGAGTTGGCCAGTACGCGTCAACAGCTGGATGGCGATATGCTGGAACTGGCCGCCGAAGCGCTGCGCGCCGCCCACGACAACCTGGGAGAAATCACAGGTCGGGTTGCGCCGGATGACTTACTCGGTCACATTTTTTCGAGTTTCTGTATTGGAAAGTAGCGACTAATGGCGCCCGGGGAAGCGGGTGAGCGTGATCAGGGGGTACGCTGGCACATGATGTGCTCGCAAACCATCGACTCCAGCCAGCAGGAAATCAATGTGATGTCCGTAGCCCAAGATACAGCCTCTTCATCGTTCCGTCCGCTCCGCGACGGTTTCCGCTATGCAGCGCTGTCTGCGGCTCTGGTATTGGCCATCGCCGCGTGCGGAGGCGACAAACCAGAGCCCGATGTTGGCGCACAGCCGGGGGTGACCGCAGCCCAGACCACGCAGCCATCGACCCAGGTCGTCTCCGCCCAGGTCGCGTCAATGAGCGTGGATCAGCTGCGCGCCGCCGCGCGCGCCGCCCAGACCGAACAACGCATGTACGCGCCCTTCGGCAACAACGCAATGGAGTTTTACCTTGCGCTGCGCGACAAACAACCGAACGACGCCGCCGTTGCCAGCGCCTTGACGGACCTGATGCCGTACGCGCTGATCGCAACCGAGCAGAGCATCGCTCGCGACGATTTCGCCGAAGCGCAGCGTCTGTACGCGCTGATGGAAAAAGCCGACAAGGCCGCGCCTGCCCTTCCGCGCCTCAAGCAATCGCTTGCCGATGCCCAGGCCTCGTTTGCCCAGCGTCAGCAGCAGACGGAAGTCGACGCCGAAACCGAGAAGGCGCGCTTGGCCAAGCTCGAAGAAGAGCGCAAGAAACAACAGGAAGAGACCCAGCGCCTGGCCACGCAGCAACTCGCGCAGCAACAGGCGGCGCAGCAGGCGGCGCAGCAACAGGCGGCTCAGCAGGCCGCGGCTCAGCGCGAAGCGGATCAGCGCGAAGCGGCGCAACGGGAAACCGCCCAGCGTGAGGCCGCCCAACGCGAAGCCGCACAGCGCGCAGCCCAGACGCAACCCGCCGCAGCGACCGCCAACGACCTGCGCGCGATCAGTACGCCGGCGCCCAAGTATCCACCGGAAGCCCTGCGGGCCGGCCAATCGGGGGAAGTCCTGGTCGAATTCACGGTGAGCACCGATGGTTCGGTCAGCGCGGCGCGCGTCGTCCGCGGCAATCCGCCGCGTGTGTTTGATCGTGAAGCGGTGGCCGCGGTGAAGCGTTGGCGCTTCCAGCCGGTCGCCTCGCCGGTCACCACACGCCGCACGATCGGCTTCAAGCCTGGCACCTGACGCTTACTTCAGGCGGGAACCCGGTGGTCTGGGTGCAGTGGAGCGTGGCGCGATAAACACACAAGAAACCCGGCGCAAGCCGGGTTTCTTGCGATGGACCCGGCGAAGTGCATGCACCGACGCAGCGGGACACAGCGACGCAACAAGGCCGTTATGCCGCCCACTCGATGTCGAACGGCGCAGGCCTCGATACCGCAACGCGGTGTGAGTCGACGCTAGCCGCACTGGCGTGCAGACGCTGCAGCGCCAAGGAATCGGCTAGCGCGCGAGTACGGCTGCCATAGCGCAATACGTGGCGCGAACGCACGCCATAATTCGGCCGGGGTCGAGGCGGGTGCAGGAAAATCATTTCGGTCTTGAACAGTTGCATGGGTTTCTCCTTGGACAGGGCAGTGGAAAGCGGTCGCACCGGTGAGCTTTCGCCGGCGATGCGACAGCCGAAAAAAGTTCGCCGCGCGCTCAAGTTGCAGGCGCTGATTGCGAAACAGGCGTCGACACGGCAGCCGGATTGAACGGCAATGGTTTGCGACGTGGTCGCAGCCTGGGTACGGAAGCGCGCAGCGAGGCGCCTGGCGGCACTTCCTTGTGCCGGGGGACGCGTGCCCTTGCCGCGCCTTGACGGCGGCGAGTCGGGCCTCCCCTTTCCGTGGCGCTTCCCTGCGTACCAGGCAATCATTGTCTCCCGGAGGCGTCTCATGGACTGCGATGGCAGTGGCGTGAGAACGAGAGAATTTCCGCTGTTTTTCCGGCATTTACAGCTTTTCCGCTGTGGAAGTATCATACGTTTTCCGGGTCTCACGGACTGCGATTGAAGGCCATGGAGCCGCCGCTGCTGACGTACACTTCGGCCATGCCCGCACACACCATTCCGCGCTCATCCGACCCCGCGCATCACGCCGCTGCGCGTATCGCCGACGGCTTCGACGACTACAACGCCCGCTTCTCCGACATCACCCGCCGCGCGCGCAAGCGATTCGAGCGCCGCGACTGGCGGCAGGCGCAGACGGACGCCACCGCACGCATCGACCTGTACGAAGCGTGCGTGCGCGAAACGCTGGCGCGGCTGGAAGCACTGCTGGAAGACCGCGTACGCTCCAGGCCGTTGTGGCGTGGCATCCGTACCGCGTTCGCCGGCAGCATCGCAGCGCTACCGGATCGCGAGCTGTACAAAACCTTCTACAACTCGCTGGTGCGCCGTTTCTTCCAGATCGACGGCGTCGCACCGGACGTCGAGTTCCTCGCATTCGAGATCGTGCCCACCGGCGATGCGTCCTGCCCCGGCGAACTGCACCACTACGCCTTCGACCACGATGCCGCTGCGGTGTGGAGCGGCATCTTCCGTGATCTCGCCTACGGCAATGGTTGGATCGATATGGACGGCAGCGCACGAGCGGTGGCCGAAGCGCTGCAGTCACGCGGAGTGATCGGCGTGTCGATGTTGCGCGCGCCGTTCTACCGGGAACGCCGCGCGTATCTGGTCGGTCGCGCACACGGCGCGTCCGGCGCATCGTATCCGGTGGTCGTGGCGCTGATCAGCGAAGCGACTGGCGTGCGCGCCGACGCGGTGATCGTCGACGATCAACAGATCTCGATCCTGTTCGGTTTCTCGCGCAGTTATTTTCACGCCGACCTGGCCCGCGTCGGCGACGTCGTCGCTTTTCTGCATGCGCTGCTGCCGCGCAAACCGCTGGACGAGCTGTTTACGGTCATCGGCCGCATCAAGCAGGGAAAGACCGAGCGTTATCGCCAGGTGTTCCGCCATCTTGCCGAGTATCCGGACGAGGAGTTGGTCCTCGCCGACGGCGAGCGCGGTATGGTCATGGCGGTATTCACGCCGCGCGGTTATCCGGTGGTGTTCAAACTCATCCGTGACCGCTTTGCATACCCGAAGGACATGGTGCGCGCCGAGGTCGAAGAAAAGTATCGCCTGGTGTTCCGCCG
>JANLSB010000283.1:0-2931 GCA_031362125.1 Lysobacterales bacterium
GGCTTGGATGCGCCGCCAGTGTTGCGCAGCTCATCTCCATCTGCACTTTACCCAAGTCCGGTATCGCTTGCAGTAGGGCGATCATGCGCGATGGCAACCTGCGGCGCACTTGTCAGATGAGAAGCTCTTCATAGGGTGCGCGTATCGCGCACCGCTTGTTCGTGCGCGGTCATGGGGCGGTGCGCTGAAGCGCACCCTATCGACCGGCATCAGTGCGATGACGTGAGGACTGCTGGCTGATCGCACCGCCGATTCCAGCGATGTCGGCATGCCGCAACGAAGAAGGGGCCTTTCGGCTCCTTCGATCGTCTTGTGGATGATGCGGCTGCGTGATGTCCACGCAGTCGATGCGAATCCTTACTCCGGACGCACATCCACGCGAACGCGGATGCGGTCGCCAGGGTGGTAAGCGGTGCGGGTGACGTACTGACGCCCGGCGTATTCATAGGTCACATCGTAGGCGGTGACGTTGTTGCCGGCGTTCGAATAGCTGCCTTCGCGCACCGGGTCGCAGACGGTGATGCGCGGCTTTGGCTGACGGTTGCGTTGACTGGTTTCGTAGATGCCCTTGCCGGCCATACCGCCGACCATCGAACCGACCGCCGCGGTCGCATACCGCGCGGAACCGCCGCCGACTTTGCTGCCGAGCGCGGCGCCGACGATGCCGCCTAACACGGTTGCGACATTGCGGCCGGTCTCGCTGCCCTGCGCGTTGGGGTAACGATCGTCGTACCGACGGTTGTCGTAACGGTCGTCGTAGCGACGGTCGCTGTAGCGGTTATCGTGGCGATCCTCGTAGCCGTCGTTGGCATACACGTCGTCATCGCTGTAGCAGCGGCCAGAGGATGTCTGACTCGGGCCGTAGCCGGATTGCAGCACAGGATCGACGCGGATCACGCGTGCTTCGTCGGAGTAGGACGTCGCTGCTTGCGCGTACTGGTTGTTGGCGGGCGCCGGGTAGCGTGAAGTGTTTTGTGCGGAAGCGGTGCCGGTGGCGGCGACCAGAGCGGCGGCGAGGATCGAAACGGCGAAGCGGTTCATGGTGGACTCCGGACGCCGGGATGGCGCGATGCGCACGCTAGGGCCGGACGGGTAACGGCTGGCTGAATCCGACGATTTCATGGCATCCAGACCCTTGGGGATTTAGCTGGCCGTCAGTCGATCCCACTTCGGCACTAAACTTTTTCGCCCGCACCGGGATTGTGGTGTCTGAGGCGGCTCGGGGCACGCCGTATCCCCAGCGACATCGCGGCAGCTCTCGTCTCCGGGAGTGCCCCGAGCTGCCTCTACGCTATGATGTGCCGGCCTTACGGCGACCTAGGACCCCTTGATGAATTACGACAATCTTGACAACGAAGAACTGCTGCGTCTCTCGCTCGAAGCGATCAACGGGAACCGCGACGCCGAGGCGATTTCGATGCTGAAGCTCATGCTTTCCCGCGATCCCGACCATCTTCATGCGACTTATCTGCTGGCTGCGCAACACGCGCAAATCGGAATGTTCGACCGCGCCGAAGCCGGTATGCGCACGGTCGTGGCGCGATCGCCGGAATTCGCGATTGCCCGTTTTCAACTCGGTCAGCTTCTGACCATGAAAGGCGCGGTTGCCGAATCGCGCGAGATATTGTCGCCGTTGTTCGCAGGCGAAGATGCGCTGTCCGCGTACGCCCGTGGCATGGCGGCGCTGTCGGCCGAAAACGTCGCTACCGGTCTGCGCGAATTGGAGTTGGGACTGACCTTGCCGCAGGAGATTCCGGCGCTTTCCTCGGATATGCAGCGTCTGCGCGACAATCTGCTGCAGCAACAGGCGGCGGCGAACGACGTGCCCGGGTCGGCCGCGCCGACGTCCGCGCCGGTTTATCTCGCCGGCTATGGCTACGGCCGTTCGGGTGATGCCGAGTGACGATCGATCGTCTTTCGTCGCTTTCCGCACAGATCGCCGCGCTGCGCGCGGAGATGTCGCGCAAGAGTGGGGAGACCCGCGGCATGCGCACGGCGGACGATGTCGTCGAGTCTCCTGCGGAAGAACTTGCTGCGAAACGCGACCCCGATGCACTGCGCAAGCAGCTGGCCGAGATCGTGCGCGGGGTTTCGATGGAGGATGCCAAAGCGCTCGAACAGATCCGGCTGCGTGTGGTCAAGGCTGTACTGCTTTGGGAATTCGGCCGTGAGCTGCGCGAACATGAAGAATGGCAGCCAATGGTCGAAAAAGTCGCCGGCTCATTGGTCCTGGATGTTGGATTCCGTAATACTTTCAATCGCTTGATCGCAGAATTGCAAGCGTGACATGAGCTTTTGATCCGATTGACATTCGTGAATACGCTCCCTACAGTGCGCCCGACGCGAAGCGTGACGCTTCACGATGGAATCAGACAAGACAACGGATGTTGCTTCGCGTAGGAGCATAAGTACTCGGCAGGTTCTCATGGGGATGAGGATTTTCGGGGCATCCAATGATACGGAGACGTCTTGTCTGATGAATACACATCAAGTACGGGCTGCGCGTTTGCGCGGCTTTCTCGCCCTCGACCCGGGCAATACAGACATTGCTTGCGATCTCGCCGATGCACTTTTCGCAGGCGGCGATTACTCAGATGCGCAGACGGTGCTCGAATCGATCGCTGGCGACGGCGCGTCAGCACCGGGCGTGCGCTTCCGCCTTGCGCGGTGCGCGCTAACCACTGGCGCCTACGATCTAGCGGCCGATGAATACGCCGCGATGATCGCTGCGGGTCACGATGGCATCGCGGTGCGACATGATCTCGCGTTTGCGCAGCTGTGCCTGCAGCGACCCGAGGATGCGATGCGCACACTCGAGTCCGCGATCGTCGATTTCGGCGCTACCCCCGAGATTTTCATTCTGAAGTCGCGCGTCGAAGCCATGCTCGAGCAATACGAGCAGGCCGCAGCCAGTGCGGATGCCGCGCTCGC
>JANLSB010000294.1:0-5590 GCA_031362125.1 Lysobacterales bacterium
TCGGCGCGCTGTTTTGAAAGAAAAATATCGTTGTCGGTGTCCGCAGTGGCGACTACCGGGCCGACGATGAGCAGGCGTGTGCCCGCAGGCGCTGCGCGGATCGCAGCGGCTGCCTGCACGACCAGATCGAGACTGTCGGCGCTGACGTTGCCGCCGCCGTTCTCGAACTTGACCGGCATCTGGTTGAGTGTTTTGGCCAGCACGGCCGGCGCGATGGTCTTGCCGGTGATGGCGGTGTTTTCTGCGGGCAGTTCGAACAGTCCCTGCAGTTGCGCGCCCGGAAAGGCCCGTTCGGCGGCGGCGCGCAGCGCACGGCGCTGGTCCAGCTCGACCTTGCCGCTGAGCACGATGCGGTTACCTTCGAAACGCAGGGCGGCGCCGGTCACCGGGGCGAAGATCCTGAGAAAACCAGCCAGGCCTTCGACCCATTTCGACGGACGCGCGGCGCTGTCCACGACGATGTCGCCGGCGGCACGACCGGCGCCATAGGCCGACAGCAGGGCCTGTTCGATCTCCGCTTTGATGGTGTCGTCGCCGACGGTGCCATCGAAGCGGATCGCGCCGCTGTTGTTGACCAGGCTGAGCATGGCGTCGAACGGTGCGCGTGCGATGGTCGGTGGCGCTGCGTCGGGCTTGGCATCGGGCGACGGCGTGCGCTGACAGGCGCTGGAGAGGGTGGCGAGCGCGACGATCAGCCAAAGTGCGAGCGCACGGCTGCCGCGCGTAAGAGCAATATCGGACATCTCGGGGTCTCTTGGACGGTCGGTTCGAAAGAGCCTCCCCCCGCATTGCGCAGGGGGAGGGTGTAGCGGTCGCCTTGCGGCTGTCTTCCAGAACTTACAGCTTCTTCGTGGACACGTAGTTGATCGAGATCTCGTTCGAGCACTCGCTGGTGCCCTGGTTGCAGATCTTGTAGGTCATGGTGCCCGTACCGACGATCCGGAAGTTGTCGGTGAACAGGTAGTTGTTGCGGCGGGTGGCGTAGATCATGCCGTTGCGATAGATGTCCACCTGACGCTTGCCGTGTTCCCAGCCCAACGTCACTTTGGTGCGGTGATTGCTGAGCTGTTCGACGGTCGCCGTTTCCTTGTACGGATAATTGGCATCGACGAAGCTGGTGTACAGCGACACGCCGCTCGCAGCAGTGAACCCCCTGATGGTGACGTACCACACGCCCGACGCCGGCGCCGGGAAGAAGCAGGTCTCATTGTTGCCGAAGCTGAACGGACGGCAGTCGAACGAGCTGTTGGTCGGCGGCGTGCCGCGCTTGACGTAGATGTCGGCATCGCCTGTGCCGCCATACATCGCGAACAGCAGGTTGGTCGCGCCGTTCGGCACGATCAATTGATACTTGAGCTCGCCATTGGCACCGACGGTGATCCCCGTGACGGTCACGCCGTTGACCAGTTCGGTGGCCGGCGGCGGCGGCGGCGGTCCCGGTGGATCGGACGGCAGCGGCTCCGCGCCCGAGGCGACCGCTACTGCTGCGCGGGCGTCGACGATGCCTGCACCGCAGGGCGTGGCGAAGTCGCAGCCGGCCGGGAAGCCGCCGTTGGCGTACGCGGTGTTCTCGATGATCTTCTTCACCTGCGCAGGCGTTTTCGGCGTGGCCGAGGCCGACTGGATCAGTGCGGCAACGCCGGCGACGTGCGGCGAGGCCATCGAGGTGCCGGCGTACCAGGCGTAACCCTCTGCGCCCTGAACAGTCAGCCCCAGGTTGAGCGTGGACAGGACGTTGTCGGCTGCCGGCGCGGAGCCGGAACCACCTGGGCCGGCGACATCGACCACCGGGCCGAAGCTCGAGTAGTCGGCGAGTGTGCCGGTCGGGCCGACCGCGGAGACGGCGATCACGTTGTTGCAGCTCGCCGGCTGCTGGGACGCGGCATCGCCGCCGGAGTTGCCTGCGGCCACGACCACCGTCGTACCGCGCGCGACAGCGCCGTCGATGGCGGTCTGGAACGCGACGCTGCACGCGCCGCCGCCGCCGAGGCTCAGGTTCAGGATTTCGGCCGGGTTGGCGTTGGCCGGAACCCCGGACACCGTGCCGCCCGAACCCCAGGTGATCGCGTCGGCGATGTCGGACAGGAAACCGCCGCACTTGCCCAATGCGCGCATCGGCAGGATTTTCGCCGCCGGGGCGACGCCGGCCGTGCCTGCGCCGTTATCGGTCAGCGCGGCGATGGTGCCGGAGACGTGGGTGCCGTGCCAGCTGCTGTCTTCGGGAATGCCGAAGAAGTTGCACTCGCCGTCGTGCCAGTCGCCCGGATCGTTCGGGTCGGCGTCGCGACCGTCGCCGTCGACGGCGGTATCGATATCGCCTATGAAGTCGTAGCCCGGCACAAGCTGGCCGGCGAATTCGCTGTGGGGGGTAATGCCGGTGTCGATCACGCCGACCACCACGCCGGCGCCTTTGGTGATGTCCCAGGCCGGCTCGAGATTGGCGCCGCCGGGGCCATTCTTGTAATGCCATTGCTGGGCATAGAGCGGATCGTTCGGCACGAACAGCGGCTTGAGGCGAACGTCGGCCTCCACCACAAGGACGTTCGGATCCTTCATCAATTCGACCATCAGTGCCTTGCTTTCCGCTCTGTCGAGCTTGCGATCGGTGCGGATCACGTCAGCGCCGGTGGACATCGTGCGCAGTCCACGGACTCCCATGCCGAGGTTGGTCGACGCAGTGGACAGTTTGTCCTGGGCGCGGCTGGACGCGGCTCGCGCGGGGTCGCGATAGGTGACGATGAAACGGTCGTTCAGTTCTTCCTGACCCACCGCGCGGGTGCTCGTGGAACTTCTGTCGACGATGGGTGCGCGACTGCCCGACCACGCCACGGGGGCGACGATGGCGGCGGCGGCGATGGCGAGCGCAGTGAGTTTGAGAACGCTGTTTTTGTTGGGTCGAATCATGTTGCATTGCTCCTTCATGCATGTGTGTCTGCGGTGTGGGGACAGACGTTTTTTGGAACAGACCTTGCTGGAGTGAACCGACGATTCTTCTGTCGGCGGGGGAACCGCCCCCGGTGGCGATGACTTCCGGCCGGGGGACAGTAGAGAGGGTCGCCGGCGGGCGCCGACGATACGAGTCGATCAAGAGTGGTGGTGTCGCAGAGATTCCACGCAGCCGTTACGTAAGGCAGCGAAAGGCATGGGATTTCGACTGTTTGAGCGCGGTGTCCCCGGCGGCGGGGCGCGGCTGGGATGTGAGGTTCGCTGGCCTCGGACTGAGTCGGTTCCATCGAACTGGGGCTCCTTGGCGTTTGCGGTGAAGGCTATGGCGTGCCTCTGACGGCTCTCGACATCTGCTCACGACGGCAAGACCCCCTGTGCCGCCTTACATCTGCTTACAAATCTGAATCGAGGCTATCCCCACCCTGCATCTGTGACAAGTGCCTCTTTGCGCCAAGCGCTGGCAGCCCGTTTAACGATCTGAAATCCGAGTCGGGGTCCGTTGACGCTGCCGGCTGCAGCAGGCGAATCTGCCATGCTCTGAACATGCATCCGTCAGGTGGTCGCCCCGCATCATCAAGGCCAATGGAAGCGCCCGCCCGGGTCTGCGATGGCCCCTGGAACCGGTGGCCTGGCGGGGCGGAATGCTGTCCCCGCTTGCGATGGGTCTCGCAAGCCATTAAAATCCCGATTCTTTCCGTCCGCTTGGACGGTTGTAAGTGCGCCATGCTCCACCCAAATAACTACAGAGGAATTCCGTTCATGTACGCAGTCATGGTCACAGGCGGTAAGCAATACCGCGTGATGCAAGGCGAGACGCTCCGCGTGGAGCTGCTCGAAGTCGAAGCCGGTAGCGAGATCAAATTCGACACGGTCCTGATGTTGGGCGACGGCGAGGGTGTCACCCTCGGCGACGCGCTCAAGGGCGCCACCGTCACCGCCACGGTGATCGGTCACGGCCGTGCCGACAAGATCCGCATCGTAAAATTCCGCCGCCGCAAGCACCATCGCAAGCAGATGGGCCACCGGCAGCACTACACAGAAATCCAGATCACCGGCATCGCCGGTGGCAACAAGTAAGGAGAAGCAGCCATGGCACATAAAAAAGGCGTAGGTTCTTCGCGCAACGGCCGCGACTCAAACCCGAAATATCTCGGCGTGAAGTTGTTCGGTGGTCAGGCTGTCGACGCCGGTAACATCATCGTCCGTCAGCGCGGTACCCAGTTCCATCCGGGTTCGGGTGTCGGCCTGGGTCGCGATCACACGCTGTTCGCGCTGGTCGACGGCAAGGTCGAGTTCTCGGTCAAAGGCCTCAAAAAGCGCCGCACGGTCAGCGTCGTCAGCGCATAATCGCCGCTGATGCGCACAGGAAGCCCCGCTTCGGCGGGGCTTTTCGTTTGTGTGAGGAGCGACCCAAACGCTTGGCTGGTCTATTCTTCAATCTGCATCGCTCACTTCGCGGCTAAACCCGCTCCTACGGAAAAGCTGCTTATCCCATGAAACTCGTCGACGAAGCCGAAATCAACGTCACTGCCGGAAACGGCGGCAACGGCTGCGTCGGTTTCCGGCGCGAAAAATTCATCCCCCTCGGGGGCCCTGACGGCGGCGATGGCGGTGCCGGCGGCAGCGTCTGGATCGAAGCCGACGAAAACCTCAATACGCTCGTCGATTTCCGTCACCAGCGTGCGTTCCGAGCCGAACGAGGCGAGAACGGCATGGGCAGCCAGCGCTACGGCAAGGGCGGCGAGGACCTGACCATCACCGTGCCGGTCGGTACCGTGATCATCAACGTCGAGACCGATGAGACCATCGGCGACCTGACCCGCCACGGCGAACGCTTGCTGGTGGCCCAAGGCGGAAAGGGCGGCCTCGGCAACATGCATTTCAAGAGCTCTGTGAATCGCTCTCCGCGCAAGGCGCTGCCGGGTTTGCCTGGAGAAGAGCGCAGGCTCAAGCTTGAATTGAAGCTGCTGGCCGATGTCGGCCTGCTCGGCTTTCCGAATGCCGGCAAAAGCACTTTCATCCGTGCGGTATCGGCGGCGACGCCGAAGGTGGCGGATTATCCGTTCACCACGCTGTATCCAAATCTGGGCGTGGTCAGCGTCGAACCGCACCGCAGTTTCGTCATCGCCGATATTCCTGGCCTGATCGAAGGTGCCGCTGACGGCGCCGGGCTCGGCAGCCTGTTCCTGCGCCACGTGCAGCGCACGTGCCTGCTGTTGCATCTGGTCGACATGGTCCCGATGGAAGGTGGCGTTGAAGCGTCACCTGCCGAGCAGGTGCGCGCGATCGAGCATGAACTGAGGAAATACGACCCGGCCATGCTGGAAAAACCGCGTTGGCTCGTGTTGAACAAAGCGGATCTGATGTTCGAGGACGAAGCGCGCGCGTTGGCCGAACAGATCGTCGCCGAACTCGGCTGGACCCAACCGTGGTATCTGGTGTCGGCGTTGTCGCGCGAGGGTACGTGGCCGATCATGCTGGAAATCCAGCATTTCTTCGATCGCCTGCGCGAGGAGCAACTCGAAGCCGACGCAGCAGCGGCGGCCAAGATCGATCATGCAGGCTGAGATCGCCAGCGCTTTGCCGCGCGCTTCTATTGGTGTTCTGAAGGCAACAAAAAACCCGGCCAAGGCCGGGTTTTTTT
>JANLSB010000354.1:0-6817 GCA_031362125.1 Lysobacterales bacterium
CGAGCCGCTCATGATGATCCTTGCCGTGGAACTGCGCACGCCAGCGCGGGTTGCGCACCTGTGCGCCGTAGGACTCGCGATAGGTCAGGATCTCGATCCCGGCCACCGCGCCCTTGCCATCGAGGCCCACCGCAACATCGATGAACTCGTGTTTGCCGACGACTTGATCGACCATGAACCAAGCGCCATCGGAACCGCGCCAGGTGTTGATGTCAAGGCTTCGCACGCGGACCTTCGATGCCCGTTCGATCGCCTTGCGCTCCTCGGCCGTGAGACGGACGGGAAACGCTTTCAGTGCCTTGCCGGGAAAGATCAGCGCCTGTGCCTGCTCAACGCTGAGAAAGGTCTCGGCACGCAGCGGGCCCACCAGCAGCGCGCCGAATGCCGCGCCGATCTGTGCGATCACGCGGCGGCGCCCTTCGACACAAGGCTTACTCGAACTCATAGCCAAAGCTCACGCCGATATGGCGCTTTTCGTGCTCGTCCCAGTTGCGGCCGTTACGGCTGTAGGAGAACGGCGAACCACCGCCGCTGACCTGCCACAGGATGCCGCCGGTGACCCACCACTCCTTGCCACCGTAGTGAATGGTCGGTCCCAGATAGTTGCCGCGCTGATGCTGCGAACCGACGCGGAAGTCTGTCAAGTCGAAGCTCGAACGCTGCAGTTCGGGGTTGAACACGCCGTCTTCCTGTGGGTTGAGGTAATCGGACTGATGGCGAAATTCCAGTCCCGCGTACCAGTTTGGTTTGAACCGGTAGGCGATGCCAGCAGCGAAGTCGAGCGCGATCTCCTCTTCCAGCACGCCGGGCGACTTGCGGCGCTCAAACTCCACTTTCGGCGACAGCGCGACGATGAGCGTGTCATCAAAGAAGTTCTTCTGCAGGAAGGTCTGGACAACGAACGCGTCCTGATCGATCGCGGCGCCATCGAGGCGATAGCGAATCCGACGCTCGTAAGTCAGTCCAAACGACAGGCCGACCGGATCCTTATAGCTGCTCAGTACGTTGTACTTCGCGCCCAGTTCAAAGCCGGCGTACTGGGTCTTGTCGTAACGGCCGCCAGCACCGCCCTGACTGTCGAACATCGGCTGCAAGTCGGGATCATCGACCGAATAATTGTGATCGAAGACCATCACTTCGGCGCTTAGCGTCAGCTTCGATGTCACGCCGTATTCGGCTTCAAAACGCAGGTCGTGGAAGTCGTAATCGCCAGAACTCTTGCCGGTGCGGAAGATATCGTATGCCTTCAACTCAAGCGCGCCCTGCGGCAGCGTGTCGGCACCACGGGTATAGACCCAGAAATTCTCGTCGGCCTGCACGGGCGATGTCAGTACCAGACCGGCGAGCGCCAATGACAGCGCACTGCCCAGACGGGCCGGAAGCGGAGGGAAGGGTCTTCTCTTCATTTAGCGTGATCCTGTTTGTTTGGGACTTTTCGGACCCCAATCGAGCCAGGACGCATGGCGCTATTGGTGGTGTGAGACGGAGGGGCATGGGTCTCTCAAGGATCTAAACAAATCCTGAATGAGGCCATGTTAATCAATAATGATTCCCATTTGCAAATTGAATCGCCGGGTGTCAAGATGAGATTCATTCTCATCTATGGAGTCGTTCATGCGCGCCGCATCGTCTCCCGCGACACCATCCAGCCGATCACTGGCCGCGAATGCGCCATCGTCCGAGTCAATGCGTCGAGCCTGCCGTTCCGTCGAGAGCCTCGTCCTGTTGCAAGGCCAACGTGAGGTGCTGATCCGGCATGGCGATGAAACCTACCGTTTGCGCCATACCCGCAACAACAAACTAATTCTCACCAAGTAGCGCCCGCCAGCTGCGAGGCCGGCCCGAACACCCCTCTCCCTCCCGCCTGCAAGCTACCGCCTCAGCGGACGCCAGCTTGGCTCTTTTTCTTCGATACGAGCCTGACATGCGTCCTAATCTGTTGTCCTTGGCCCTGGCCAGTGGCCTGTTTACCATCGCCGCGCACGTTCATGGCGCTGAATCGTTGCCGCCCATGCAGCCCGATGGCGCCGATGTCGAGGAACTCGACCAGGTGGTTGTGATCGCGACCCGCTCCGAGCGCGCGATCGCCGACGTGCCCAACACCGTCGATGCGATCGACCGCGAGGCGATGGACACCCATCTGGTCCGCGACCTGAAGGATTTGTTCCGGTACGAGCCTGGGATCTCGGTCTCGTCCTCGTTCGGACGCTTCGGGCTGGGCGATATCCGCATCCGCGGTCTTGGAGGCAATCGCGTCCTGATCCAGACCGACGGTATTCCAGTCTCGGACGCTTTCAGTATTGACAGCTTCTCCAACGCCAACCGCAACTTCGTCGATCTGGACACGCTCAAGCAGGTCGAGGTGCTGCGCGGCCCCGGCAGCGCGCTGTACGGCTCCGATGCGCTGGGCGGCGTGGTGTCCTTTCGCACCAAGGACCCCGCCGACTATCTGATCGAGGGCAAGTCGCATCACATCGGTTTCAAGCTCGGTTACGAGAGCGACTGGAGCGGCCTGTTTGGAGGCGCGACTCTGGCCGGCGACGGCGATCGCTGGTCGTGGCTGGTGTCCGCCGGTCACCGCCAAGGCGGGGCGCAGGAGAACCAGGGCGACCGCGCGGTCGATGGCGCACAGCGCACGGTTCCCAATCCGCAGGAGCGCGATGGACGCAGCCTGCTGGCGAAGCTGGTGTTTGCACCGAGCGACAACCAGCGCCTGCGCCTAACAGTGGAGGGCAACGAGGATGCGACCGACACCGACGTGCGTTCCAGCCTCGGCTTCTCGGCGCTGACCGGCGCGACCACGCTGTCGTTGACTGGCGACGATCATCAGACCCGTGCGCGTGTTTCGCTTGAACACGAGATTGATGCGACCGGCTGGCGATGGGCGGACACGCTGCGCTGGTCGGTGTACCGGCAGGACAGCGAGACGACGCAGGACACCGACGAAGTGCGTCGACTGGCGAGTGGCTCACGGCAGCGCCGGCAGCGCATCTTCAACTTCGACCAGCGTCTGGTCGGAATCGAAGCGGTGTTCGGCAAGGATGCGCAGATCGGCACCGTGCAGCACATCTGGACCTACGGCCTCGAGGCGACTCGCACCGACACCCGACAGAAGCGCGACGGCCGTGCGACGAATCTATCTACCGGCGTGAGCACGCCGATCGTGCCGCCCGATAGCTTCCCGGTGCGCGATTTCCCGATCAGCCGCGTCGATACAGCGGCACTGTTCGTGCAGGACGAGATCGTGTTCGGCGAAGACCGATTCCGACTGGTGCCTGCACTGCGCATCGACCGTTTTGCGCTGCATCCAAACGTCGATCCGATCTTTGCCGCCGACAATCCCGGTGTCGCCGTCACCGATCTGACCCAGACCAGCATCTCGCCCAAGCTCGGCATGGTCTGGCGCTTCGCGCCGAACTGGTCGCTGTATGCAGGCTACGCGCGCGGCTTCCGCGCGCCACTGTACAACGACGCGAACATCGGCTTCACCAATCTCGCCAGCGGCTATACCGCCATTGCCAATCCGGACCTAAAGCCGGAGACCAGCGACGGCGTCGAAGCCGGACTGCGCTTCAACGGCGAAGCCATCTGGTTCTCGTTCGCTGCCTACGACAACCGCTATCGTGATTTCATCGAGTCGTTGCGCTTCATCGGCGTAAACAACGCAGGGCTTCTGGTCTTCCAGTCGCAGAATGTTGCCGATGCGCGCATCTACGGCGCCGAGTTCAAAGGCGGTATCGACTTCGGTGCAATGAGCGAACGCTTGCAGGGCTGGTCGCTGCGTGGCGCGGCCGCATACGCGCGTGGCGAGGATCGGACGGCCGACCGGCCGCTGGACTCGATCGACCCGCTGCGCGGCAGCCTCGGCCTCGCGTTCGAGCGCGAACGTTGGGGGGCGGAACTGGCTGGCAGCTTCGCCCAGCGCAAAGATCGCGTTTCCGACCCGAACCGTTATCAGCCAGCAGGTTACGGGGCGCTGGACTTCTTCGCACACTGGCGCTTCGCGCCGGGCGCGCGCTTGAATCTGGGCGTATTCAATATTGGCGACAAGCACTACGCCGATTGGGCCGACGTCCCAGGCGTGGCCTCCACGAGCACTATCCTTGATCGCTACACCCGGCCGGGCCGCCACTGGGCGGCCAGCGTGTCCTTCGCATGGTGATCCGTCGGCCGCCGCCGTCGACCTCGCTGCTGCAAGGCAAGTGCTGTGAAGGGCCACTGCCGACGATCAACGCATTGGCGGCGCTAGGCCCGCTGCTCTGCCTGTCGCGGACACGAGACACGCTTCTATCCGGCTGGCGCCGGGCCGTTGCCTGCGAGTACGCGGCTTGCGTGGACAGCGTAGGTTTGCGTGAGTGCCTGCGCTTCTACTCTGCCGATGGCGAATGCAGTTGGCAGTTGTACGCCTTGCCTGAGGATGACTTCTTCGCCTGGGAGCGTCTGATCGCGATCGTGCCCGAAGGCGTTCCCTGTGACACCTCGCCGTGCCTGCCCGAGCGGATGTGGCGAGGGTTATCGGATGCGCTCATGGGCAAGCGCTGGCGTGCCACGCTGATCCGCATTCATGCTTTCCTTGGCCGCGATGGGTGCGAACAGCGTTGCTTGGCCGTGAGTCAGCCGGTCATCTCGCCCCTCAGCTGCACGATTGCACGCCGCATCGCGCACGCCGAAGGCGCGGATCTTTTATCGGACGAGGCCGATTCTCATCCGGCGGGTAGCGCGCGAGCGGGTTCAGGCGTTCGGCCCCGTGCGACCTCCGAACTGCTATCTCATTTCACTACTGGAATACCGTCATGACCACTCGTTCCGTGTTCTGCGCTTTGGGCTTACTGCTGGGGAGCGCACTGTTCGCTCCTCTATCCGCGTCCGCCGCATCACCATCCTCGGAAGACCGCGCCGCGATCCTCGCCATGCGCGGCGAGTACAAGGTGGATTTCGCCTTCTCCGAAACCGTCGTGCTCCAGCCCGGCTATGAACGCAAGCCGGGCAAGCGCACCGGCGCGAACGAAGTGGTCGTCGTGGTCGAGGACAGCCCACAGCGGATCGTGCTGCAGCACCTGCTGGTGGCCGACGACGGCAAGCACGTCACCAAACATTGGCGCCAGGACTGGATCTTCGAAGCGCCGAGCCGCTTCGAGTTCGCCGCCGACCAGACCTGGATAGTGCGCCCGCTCGCACCGGAAGCCACGCGAGGCGCCTGGACACAGTGCGTGTACGAGGTCAGCGATGCGCCACGCTATTGCGGCACCGGACAATGGAATCATCGATACGGCGTTTCGACTTGGACATCCGATCGCACATGGCGTCCCCTGCCGCGCCGCGAGTACACCACACGCAGCGATTACAACGCGATCAATTCAGAGAACAGACATACCATCGTCCCTGGCGGTTGGACCCACGAACAGGACAACACCAAGACCGTGCGCGGCGCCGATGGCGCAACCGTCAGAACTCTGGTGCGTGAGTTCGGTTTTAACGACTACCGGAAAAAGACGGGGTTCGATTTCGGGCCGGCCTACCGTTACTGGGAGAAGACCGCGCCGTACTGGGCGAAAGTGCGTGCGCGCTGGGAAGCGGCATTTGCGCAGGGCGGTCTACGCTTGAAGACCAGGGTCGACGGCATGGCGATGATCATCCCCCTGTTCGAGCAGGCCGAGCGCCTGCAGGCGGATAAATCCGTGGACGACGCTGAGATCGAAACCGTGTTCGCCAGCTGGGTCGAGGCTGCTGGCAGCACTGCATCGGGGACGACCACGGCCGGACAGTCGCGCTGACCGGCACGGTTCGATGCTCGTTTCCGACTCTCCAGCGGCCGTCGGGTGGCGTTTAAGCCTCCCGGGTACCGGGTGGCACGTCGCCCGACGACCGCTGGGGAGTTAGAGGCGTACTTGTGTCCGGCGGTGGATCGCTACTTTTGGTCGGTCTGAAGCCGACGCACGGAGGCACCCGCGTCCCTGCGCTATCTAGACAAGTCTGTGTAGGCCTTCCCGCGCCCAAAATACCCCGACGCGAATCGGGCCTACCGCATCCTGGTCCGCTCGAACCGGCAGGGCCAGTATTGGTGGGCGCACGAAGCACTCGGCACAGCGCCCGTCAGGGACGACTAACGGCTTGGGAGGCTCGTAGTTGCACGATGCCGCCGCCAACCCGTACAGTCTCTGCGACCTGCTGGGGCAGTCGCATGGGCGACGAAAATACGGTCACACTCCATAGGCGTCGATACAGATTCGCTCCGGCCGAGAATCATGGCGGCGGGAAAAGACAACACTTCAGGAACGGATGGCCAGCATCGCCGAATGAGCAAGCGTGCGAGCAGTGCCACGGAGGATGTATGGGGAGAAGGAGCGGGTTTGAAGGTTTCCTGCGGGCAGCGGCTAGAGGCGCTGCAGCAGCCGAGCGCGAGCGCCAACGGAATGTACGCATGCAGACGACGCAGATGCGTCAGTTGGAGCGCCATGCGCGTATGGCTTCGGCACAGCGCGCTCGCGAAGATAAAGCAATGGAGAAGCTGGAGAAGGCGCTCTATCTTGAAGATCGCCAGTCCGAGGTCGATGATCTCAACAGCGAGTTAACTGACCGTGTCGAAGCGTTGCGATCATTGCTCACACATACACTGATGCTGGACGACACCATCCGTTTCGATGACCTGCGACACACTACGCGCTTCAAGTCGCTCGATATTCCCAGAGAGTTGAATCCGGTCGCCCCGCCGATTCTGTCATCCGTTTCTGCTCCGTCTGGGATGAGCAAGCTGATACCTGGCGCAGGTCGTCGACATGCAGAAGCGGTTGCCGAAGCCGCCCGCGCGCACCAGCAG
>JANLSB010000360.1:0-2892 GCA_031362125.1 Lysobacterales bacterium
CCGATGACCGCCCCGCCATCGAAGGCGAGCACGAACACGCTGTCGCCGGAGCGCGCGTAGGCGTCCAGGTACTCGCGCTCGTAGACGGGATCGCCGTCGTACAGGTAGGGCCATTCTCGAAATACCGCAATGCGCAGGGCGGCGACGGCGTCGAGATGCTGATGGATGTCGTCACCGGCAAAGCGCCGAATCTGGACATAGGCGAAATCGGCTGCGATCGAAGTCATCCGCCGATTTTAGAGCCTGTCAATGGTCTTGGGGCAAATAAAACGCCGCGGGGATAGGCCCGCGGCGCGTCGAGAAAGCGGATGCGGACGATCAGCCGCGCGGCAGCGGCGGCGGAGTCGCGGCACCGACGCTGTACCAGTCGATCTTGCGGGTGACGACCATGATCGCGGCCAGGATCAGGAACAGCAGGCCGGCGCCGAGCACCATCGCGTTGTCCTCGGAGATCAGCAGGCCGTACAGGGCGCCATAGAGCGTGGACAGCATCGCGGCGAAGCCGAGGCCGCGCAGCCAGGACCGCAGCACGTGGCTGACGTAATAGCCGAGCAGCCCGATACACGCGACGCTGGCGGTGAGATAGGCAATGCCGAATTCGATGTGCTCCGATAGCGCGAGCAGCAGCAGGAAGAAGATCGCCAGCGCCAGGCCCACCAGGCCATACTGGATGGGATGGATCCGCAGCTGTTTGATCAGCTCGAACATGAAAAATCCGACGAAGGTCAGCAGCACGAACAGGATGCCGTACTTGCTGGCGCGATCGGCCTGCGAATAGATGTTGACCGGTTCGACCAGCGATACGCCGATGGCATCGAGCCCCGACACCGTTTCCGCGCCACCGCTCTCGGCATCCACCGAACCCGCGGGCGCCATGCCCGGAACCCGCGAACCGCTGAGGTACTGCGCCTGCGCATTGGTCGCCAGCGACGAGATTTCCCACTCCGCGTGGAAGCCCTTGTCGTCGATGCTGCGCTTGCGCGGCAGGAAATCGCCGTTGAACTGCGGATGCGGCCACGGCGAATCGATGGCGATGATATTGCGCTTCGCCAGCGGGGCGATGGCCAGCGATTCCGTGCCTTCGAGGGTGAAATCGAGGCTGCTGTCGAGCACCATCACACCGCCGGCGGTAGCCGCAGGCAGACGGGCGTGCAGACCGCCGCCGTCGCCGCTGCCGGGGCCCTGCAGCAGTTCGACATCCTTGCCGTTGACCGTCAGTACCTGCAGACCGACGACACCGCGCACATCGGCGATCGCGTAACTCAGGTAGGGCTGGCCGATCCTGCGCGGCGCTAGCGCATCGGCATCGCCCGGAATAATGGCCTTGAATTCAGCGTGGAGTTTGGTCGCGAATTCGTACTTGCGGACTTCATGCAGCCCGATCTTGCGTACGATCGGCTTCATCGAGCCCCTGGCCTCCAGCGTTTCGGGGAAGAACATCCACAGCCCGCTCTGCTCGCGCCGCACCTTGCGGGTGAAACCCGTGTTGTCCTTTTCCTCCACCTCGACCAACTCGCTGTACGGCACCATCAATACCGGGCCCGAGACCGCCTGCGCGCCCGCCGAACTCCTGGCGACGGTCTGCACCGCCTCGCGGCGATACATCTGCCGATCATGGATGGTGCCGCGAATCATCAGCAGCGGAACGAGAATGGCAATGGTCAATCCAATCACCATGAGTATCTTCAATAGCAATCGCATGTCGGCCTCCGACGTTGTGGATGGCGTCAGTGTCGACAAGACGTGCGGGGCGGCGATGGCGGCTGTGTGAAGTCGAGGTGAAGCCGCGACAGGTTTGTCTTAGAGGATCGGCATTCGATCAGATGGCGGGCAATCTCAAGCTGGCCACCGCCCCGCCGCCCTCGCGATTGGCCAATGCAACACCGCCACCATGCAGCTCCACCGCCTCGACGACGAAGCAGAGCCCCAAGCCGCTGCTGCGGCTGCGGCCATCCGGGCGCGGCAGCGAGTAGAACCGCTCGAATGCACGCTCCAGCGCGTAGTCCGGCACGCCGGGGCCGCGATCAAGCACCTCGACGACGATAAGGTCCACGTCGCGACGCAGCCGCAGTTCGATCTCGCTGCCGGCCGGCGCGAAATCCGCCGCGTTGTCGAGCAGATTCAGCAGCGATTGGCGCAGCAGGAAAGGGTCGCCGGATACGCGTGCGCCGCGTGCTGCAACCTCTTCGACGATGTTCAGGCGCAGCGCGGTCTGCGCAAGCTTGGGGGCGATCCGCTCGGCCGCTTCATCGGCAATCACGCGCAGATCGACCGGCTGCGGCTGTTCAATCCGCTGCCGATGCTCCACCGCCGCCAGCGCCAGCAGCTTGTCGATCATCTCCGCCATGCGCTCGCTCTGGGCACGAATGGTGGCGACGAAACGAACGCGGTCGGCCGCAGGCATCGATGCAACGTCGTCCTCGGCGGTCTGCAGCAGCTCGGCGCTGCCGCGGATCGCCGCAAGCGGGCTTTTCAGTTCGTGGGTCAGCGCGTGCACGTACTGTTCCACATACTGCTTGCCTTCGAGCTTGTCGCGCATGGTTTCGAGAGCGCGGCCGAGATCGCCGAATTCGCCCGCGCTGTCGGGCGGCGTCGCACGTTCGCCAGCGGTGACTGCATCCGCGTAACGGCGCAGCGCATCCAACTGGCGCGACAGCCACCACGCCGCGAGCAGGCCGATCACCAGCGCAGCGCCCAGCAGCACGAACCCCCAGCGCAGGATCACGCTCTGGCTGCGCGCGATGAACGGCGCGATGGTCTGGTTGGGCTTGGCGACGGTGAGCACGCCGATGATCCGTGTGGCGTCGCCTTCACGCACGGTGATCGGTGCAGCCACGTGCATGACCGAGCTGGCTTCGTCGTTCGGGTCGCTGCGCGAGGAGCGCGCGCCGT
>JANLSB010000399.1:0-4091 GCA_031362125.1 Lysobacterales bacterium
GCTTTGGATTCGCCGAGATCGATTCGACCGGCGTCGAAACGGCCAAGGGCTCGCCGTTGCGGTCGGTGATCATGCCACGCGACGTTGGTATCTCCACCTCGCGCAGAAAGCGTTCTTCGCCCTGCTTCTGGTAGAACTCGCTGCGCAGCAGCTGTATATCCACGGCACGCGCGACCAGCGCGAGCGCGCAGACGCTCATCGCACCTGCAACCAGCTTCAAGCGACTGCGAAGATTGAACTGCGCGCGGGGGCGCAACACCGGGCCACGACGTTCGGCACTGCGCCTGCGCCATTCGATGAATCTTTGGATCCATCGGGTCATGGGCGGATCACCACGATGTCTGTCGGCTCCGGCGTCTTCATGCCGAGACGGTTGCGCGCGATCTGATCGACGCGGTTGCTCTCGGCCCAGGTCGCCTGTTCCAGCTGCAGCCGGCTGAACTCGATGTTGAGTTCGTCGCGGTTTTTTTCCAGCTGCGACAATTCGACGAACAACTGGCGATGGCGGTAGCGCGCATGCACCACGCCGATCGCCGAAATCAGATTGGCTAGAATCAGTACGGCGACGAACACCCGCAGCTTCATGGGGCACCCCGGCCTTGGCTCGCGGCGCTCAGGCGTTCGTCGGCACGCGAGCCAGCAACTCGCGAACGCGTCTCCTCACCGGCGAGCTTTTCGGCCACGCGCAGCACTGCGCTGCGTGCGCGCGGATTGACGGCAAGTTCGGCATCGGCGGCTTTCTGTGCATCACTGATGATCCGCAGTGTCGGCGTGAATGCGATCTCCACCGGCATCCGGCGGTTGGCCGGCGGTGCTTTGGCGTGTTTGAGGATGAAGCGCTTGACGATGCGGTCTTCCAACGAGTGGAAACTGATCACGACGAGTCGTCCGCCGGGCTTGAGCGCCGCAAGGGCAGCATCGAGACCCAGCTCGAGATCTTCCAGTTCGCGGTTGATGAAGATCCGGATCGCCTGGAAACTGCGGGTCGCAGGGTGGATCTTCTGTGCGCCGCGCGGGATGACCGAGGCGATCAGATCGGCCAGCTGCGCGGTACGCAGCAGCGGCGCGTCGCCACGACGGGCGACGATGGTGCGCGCGATACGCCGGCTCTGCTTTTCTTCGCCGTAGGTCCACAGCACGTCGGCGATCTCGCGCTCGTCGGCACGCGCCAGCCATTGCGCCGCACTTTCGCCGCTGTCGGGGTCCATGCGCATGTCGAGCGGGCCGTCCTTGCCGAAACTGAAGCCGCGCTCAGCGACATCCAATTGCGGAGACGACACGCCGAGATCGAACAGCACGCCATCGAGGCCCTGTTGGGCGAGATCCCAACCGGCGAGATCGATGAAGCTGCCGCGATGGATCGCGACGCGCGCGTCCGTGCCGAACGCCTGTTCGGCGACGCGGATCGCTTCGGGATCCTTGTCCATCAGCAGCAAACGACCTCCAGCACCCAAACGTTGCAGCACACCGCGCGCATGACCGCCGCGCCCGAATGTGCCATCCAGATAGGTTCCGTCCCCCAGAATCCGCAGTCCGTCCATGACCTGCTCGTACATCACGGGCAGATGCAGCACCGGGAGGTGGGCGGGCACCTTGCCCGCGCCACCCGCGGTCACAGCTGCAGATCGAGCATCGCCTCGCCCAGATCCGCATCGCTCAGCGTCATGCGGATCTGCGCGTGGTGCGCCTGCTCGCTCCACAGTTCGAACTTGTCGCCCATGCCCAGCAGCACGGCGCGCTTTTCGATGCCGACCGCACTGCGGTGGCTCGATGGAATCCCGATGCGACCATTGCCGTCGGGTTCGACGAAGGTCGCCGCGCCGACCAGCTTCAGCTGAAGATTGCGGCTGACGCTTTTGGTCCGCGGCAATGCGTTGATCTGATCCCGAACCCGCTCCCAGACCGGCTGCGGATAGAGATAGAGCGAACCGGCCTCGAACGGGTTGTAGGTGATCACCAGGCGGCTCTCCGACGCGCGCGCGATCAGGTCCCGATAGCTGGTGGGAATCGCCAGCCGGCCCTTGTCGTCGATCGTGATGGCGGTCTCACCTTGGAACACGGATTCTGCCTGGTCGCGCCCGTCTCGGCGGGCTTGGTCAACTCGAAAAAACCACTAAACACCCGGCTTTCCCACGAGTCGCCACATTAGAAGTCGTGCACAGGGTTGTCAACAAGTTTGTGTGGCCAATTTCACTAGGCGCGTCAATGACTTGCGCCAATGTTCACAGACTGGTTCAAGGTTTATCCACAAGCCTCTGTTTCGTCTCAAATTTTGAGATTTCGCGACCTGCTGGCAGGGTTAAAGCTTGACCTGGACCTGAACGGAGGAGTTGATCGCGGGCAATCTCAAAAGGTTGTGCGACGGAAAGCCTGCCGTCCTCGATACTCCCCCAGCCCAGTCCACAGGCAGCTCCTGCGAAACCGGAAACGGCAGGTGTCGGCGATACCGCGGGCAGCGATGCCGGATGCGGGTGCGCTCAGCCGGCAGGCTGCTGCTGGGTGGCGCAGTGGATACCGCCGCCACCGGCCGCGATGCCGTCGATATCGATCTGGACGATGTCGCGATCCGGGAAGAGTTTCTGCAACGCATCGCGCGCCGCGCGGTCGGCATGGCGGTCGCCGAACTGCGGCAGGATCAAGCCGCCGTTGCACAGGTAATAGTTGATGTATCCGGCGGCGAAATCGTCGGTCTCATAGGCGCTGCGCACATGCTTCGGAGCTTCGAGCACCACCACCTCCAACTTCCGGCCCTGCGCATCCGTGGCGCTGCGGAGGATCTCCAGATGGCGCTTGGTCACGACATGATCGAAGGACTCCGGGTCGCTGTCGTAGGCGGCCACCACCACCCCCGGCTTGGCGAAACGGGCGTAGAAGTCGATATGTCCATCGGTGATGTCCTTGCCGCGGATCCCCGGCAGCCAGATGACTTTCTCGACCCCGAGCAGACGCTTGAGTTCGGCCTCGCACTTGGCTTTGGACAGACCGGGATTGCGGTTCTTGTTGAGGATGGCGCTCTCGGTCGCCAACGCAGTGCCGTGACCATCCACCTCGATTCCACCGCCTTCCAGCACGAGGAAAGTCCCGATCGTGACGGTTTTCGCGTGCGTATTGACGAAGTTCGCAACTGCGGTATCGCGACGATGCTCTTGTTTTCCACCCCAGCCGTTGAAATTGAAGTCGATGCCAGCCAGCCGCGCATGCGCATCGCGCACGAAAACCGGCCCGGTATCCCGGATCCAGAGATCATCGAGCGCGCAAGGCACCAGCTCGACCGCATCGCCGACAAGGTCGCGCGCTGTCTGAAAGTCTTCCTTGTTCACGAGCATGCGTACCGGCTCGAAACGGACGATCGCCAGCGCGACCGCGGCCAGATTGCGCCGCACTTCAGTCAGCAGATCGTCGCCCCAGATGTCCGCGTTCGCCCCGAATGCCATCCAGGTCCGTGTGTGCGGCTCGGCTTCATCGGGCATGCGCCAATGACCGGAAGTATCGTGCCGCCCATTGGCATCGCGCTCAGTTTCAGCGGCTGCATCATCGATCATGCCCTCAGCCTCGTCGTCGAGGATATCGCGCACACCCTCATCGCCTTCGGCACAGCCGCCGATCAGGGGAATCGTCGCCATCGCGACCACTGCCTTCACGAAATGTCGTCTTGTCTTCATTATGGTACTCAGTGGGCCGATGCCCGCAAAAAACCACTATGCGCCTACGGCGCGCGTGAGATCAGACGATGTTCTGCAGCAGCGCAACCGCGCTGCCAAGCAAGGCGCCCTCCCCCAGGCCGACGATGAAAGTGTGCAAGGTTGAACGGTAATAGGGCTGAGGATTATCGCGCGGGTAGTCGAAACGCAGCATTCCGGAACAGGGCGACGACCATCATCACACTGCCGATCACCAAGCCGATGCAGACCATGCTGCCGCTGGCGTCCCAAGGGGCATCCGGTGTTTCCAACGCCCACTTTCCGAAAAAACCTAGAACAAACCCGAGAATGATGCCGATGGAGATGACCATCGGCTGCCGGAATGAAGTTACAGAAAGGGTGTTGCACTAACGGCCGATAAGCCGGGTTTTGTCGTGGACAGTCATTCCT
>JANLSB010000403.1:0-3395 GCA_031362125.1 Lysobacterales bacterium
TCGAAGATCCGACCCAGGCGCAGCCCCCGCAGCGAGGCGGCGGCATGACCGAAGATCTGCCGAAGATCGCGGCGTCGCTGCAACTGGATGCGTCGCAGCAGGCCGCCTTCGATGCGGCGCTGACCAAGATGCGCGAACGCATCGCCGCGCGCACCGCCGCGCCGCCGCAGGGCCAGACCGGCGGCAGCACGATCTTCGGTCGTGGTCCGGGCGGCGGTGCCCAGCCGTCCGGCGGTGGCGGTAACGCCAGCGGCGCGATGCGGCAACGCATGATGGAGCGTTTCAACCAGCAGTTCGGCGGATTCCGCGCTGCGCTGCGCGACCCGCAGCGGCAGCAGTGGGATGCCGCCGTCAAAGCGCTGGTCGGCGCGCGTCGTGCGCCGGTGTACGTGCTGGCCGAGGGGAAGCCGAAACAGCTGATGGTGCGCGTGGGCGCGTCCGACGGCAGCAGCACCGAGATCGACGGCGAACTGAAGGCAGGCGACGAGGTCATCGTCGGCGTGCAGTCGGTGGAGCCGGGCAAATGAATGCAGTTCCGCGCGTCGGTATGGCGCACGCGGTCATCGAGACGCGCGCGCTGACCAAGGTCTATTCGCAAGGCACCGAGGCCGAAGTCGTTGCCTTGAAAAACGTCGACCTGAAGATCGAGCACGGCGAGTTCGTCGCGATCATGGGGCCTTCCGGTTCTGGAAAATCAACGCTGATGAATCTGATCGGCTGTCTCGACACGCCGACATCGGGCACGTATTTATGCGATGGCGTCGATGTCGCGACGCTCGATGCCGAGGAACGTGCGGCGCTGCGCCGCGACAACATCGGCTTCGTTTTCCAAGGCTTCAATCTGCTGTCGCGGATGAGCGCGCTCGACAACGTGGCGATGCCGCTGAGCTACGCGCGCGTGCCGCCAACCGAACGTCGACGCCTCGCCGCCGAAGCGCTGACCGCAGTCGGCCTGGGCGATCGCATGCGCCATCGTCCCAGCGAACTGTCGGGAGGCCAGCAGCAGCGCGTGGCGATCGCACGCGCGTTGATCCACCGCCCCGCGATCCTGATGGCGGATGAACCCACCGGCGCACTCGATACGCGCACCGGGCAGGAAATCCTCGCACTTTTCGAGCGCCTTCGCGGCGAAGGTCACACCATCATTCTGATCACCCATGATGCCGAAGTGGCGGCGCACGCCGACCGCACCTGCGTGATGCGCGATGGCGAGCTGCATGCAGCGGAAACTGCGGCATGAGCGCCGAAGCACACGATCCGCAGATGCGCGCGCCCGGCGGCATGAGCTTGCTTGAAGTCTTACGCACCGCGCTGTTCGCGCTGCGCGGCAACTGGCTGCGCAGCGCGCTGACTTCGCTGGGTGTGATCATCGGCATCGCGGCGGTGATCGTGATGGTGTCGGTGGGACAGGGCACCCAAGCGGAGATCGAAAAACTCGTCTCCGGGCTTGGCTCGCAGCGGCTCGACATCGGCCCCGGCGCCGGTCGCGGTTTCGGCGGCGTGCGCGTGAGTGCGAGCAATTTCTTCACGCTGACCGAAGACGATGCCGACGCGATCCGCCGCGAGGTGCCCGGCATCCAGTACACCAGTGCGCAACTGCGCGGCAACACCCAGGCGGTGTACGCCGAGAGCAACTGGTCCAGCTCGTGGCAGGGCGTGCAGCCCGACTGGTTCGTGATCAACGGTTGGGAGTTGGCCAGCGGTCCGGGTCTGGAAGCGCGCGACTACAGCAGCGCCGCGAAGTCGGCGGTGATCGGCGAAACCGTGCGCCGCGAGCTGTTCGGCGAAGAAGAAGCGGTCGGCCAGACGTTCCGCCTGGGCCGCGTGCCGTTCACCGTGGTCGGCACGCTGAAATCGAAAGGCCAGGGCGGCTTCGGTCAGGACCAGGACGATCTGATCGTGATTCCGCTGGACACCGCGCGTCGGCGCATGTCGAGCAACGCCTCGCTGCCGCCGGGCGCAGTGCAGCAGATTTCGGTCGGCGTCGCCGACCCCGACGGGCTGTCCGAAGCGCAAGCCGAGATCGAAGCGCTGCTGCGTCAGCGCCACAAGATCCAGCCCGGCGAAGAGGACGACTTCAACGTGCGCAATCTCGCCGAGATCGTCGCCACGCGCACCCAGACCACGAAACTGATGTCGTGGCTGCTCGGCGCGGTCGCCGGTATTTCGCTGATCGTCGGCGGCATCGGCATCATGAACATCATGCTGGTGTCGGTGACCGAGCGGATCCGCGAAATCGGCCTGCGCATGGCCGTGGGCGCGGGCCCGCGCGACATCCGCCGCCAGTTCCTCGCCGAAGCGATGCTGATCTCGCTGATCGGCGGCATCATCGGCATCGCGCTCGGCATCGTCGGCGCGCTGCTGGTGAGCAAGGTCGGCGCGCTGCCGGTGGCGCTGAACAGTCAGGTGATCGGGCTTGCAGCGGGTTTCTCGATCGCCACCGGTCTGTTCTTCGGCTATTACCCGGCGAGCAAGGCGGCGAAACTCGATCCGATCGAGGCGCTGCGGCAACAGTAGAGACGCCTTCAGTCCGCTGCTGACCTCTCCTCTCGGGAAAGAGCCTGCCGCGGACTCGATCCGGGGTCGCTGCGCAGAGTGCGGCTGGTGAGGGTTCGGGATGTCATCAGCGTACGTATCCTCTCCCCCAACCCCTCTCCCGATGGGAGAGGGGAGCATTGCGTGCAATTCTGCCGGTCCGTACCGTTGCCGCTATGCTTGGACATCGAATGGCTGGAGATGCCGATGCGCCCGTTCATCCCCTTTCTCTTCGCGATGGCCGTCATGACCGCTCAAGCACAGATCCGGGCCGAAGACAGCCCTTATCCCGATCGCGTCGACCCAATGAAAGAGAACGATCCGATCGCGCTGGTCATCCACGGTGGTGCCGGGGTGATGGATCGCGACAAGCTCAGCGCCGAGGACGAGGCGGCGATCCGCGCCGATCTCGATCGCGCGCTCGATGCCGGTCATGCCGTGCTGGCAGGCGGCGGCAAGGCGATCGACGCGGTCGAGGCCGCGATCCTGGTGCTGGAGGAGTCGCCGCATTTCAACGCGGGCAAGGGCGCGGTGTTCGATGCCGACGGCCATCACCAGCTGGACGCTTCGATCATGGAAGGCCACACCCGTCGCGCCGGCGCGGTCGCCGGCATCAAGACCGTGCGCAACCCGATCAGACTCGCGCGCGCGGTGATGGAGCGCAGCCGGCATGTGATGCTGGCCGGCGACGGTGCCGAAGCCTTCGCCGACACGCTCAAGGACATTGAGCGCGTACCGAATACCTGGTTCGACACCGAGCATCGCCGCCGCCAGCTCGACGACGCCAGGGCCAAGGAAAAAGCCAATGCGATGAACACCGTGCCGGGCACCTATTTCGGCACCGTCGGCGCGGTCGCGCT
>JANLSB010000431.1:0-1523 GCA_031362125.1 Lysobacterales bacterium
GCCGAGATGGGCATCCCACTGGATCGGGTGAAGGAAATCCCGGAGCTGTTCACGCCCCAGGCGTTCATCACCACCGACCTGGACAACAACCAGATCACCGCCTTCCATCCGGGCGCGATGATGCGGTCTTACGAGAACAACGTCCGCGATGTGCCGGGCATCAGCTTCGGTATCGTCAGCCCGGATGGCCGCGAGGGCATGCTGCAGAATTCGAAGCAATTCGCCGAAGCCGGCATCCCGTTCATCTTCGATCCCGGTCAGGCCATGCCGCTGTTCAACGGCGAGGAACTGCGCGCCTTCATCGAACAGGCCGACTACGTGACCGTGAATGACTACGAGTCCAGCCTGCTGCAGGAACGCACCGGCTGGAGCGAAGACACCATCGCGGGCAAGGTGAAGGCCTATATCGCCACCCAGGGACCACGCGGCGCGCGGATTTTCGCCGATGGCAAGACCTTCGACATCCCGCCGGCCCACGAGCGGCGGGTCACCGACCCCACCGGCTGCGGCGACGCCTTCCGCGCCGGGCTGATCTTCGGTATCGAGAAGGGCTATGACTGGCCGACGATCGGCCGGATCGGCAATCTGATGGGCGCACTGAAGGTTGAGCACCCGGGAACGCAGAACCAGCGCTTCGACTACGTCGAGTTCGCCGAACAGTTCAGCCAGCAATTCGGATACGCGCTGTAAGAACCCCTCACCCTACGCTCGCTCTGGGCCCGGGCGCATAGCGCTCGGGCGTTCTCAACGGCGCGCGCGGGGAGAGGCCGGGTGAGGCGCGTGATGGGTAGCATCGGCTAACCTGCGCGCTCCGATCACTCCGAGTCCGCCCATGGCCATCGCCTACTGGTGCATTTTTGTCGCCGCCGCTCTGCCCTATCTCTGGACCACGATCGGCAAATCCGCCGCCAAGGGCTACGACAACCGCGACCCGCGCGGCTGGATCGCGAAACAGACGGACCCACGCGTGCAGCGTGGAAACGCCGCGCATTTGAATGCCTTCGAGGCTTTCGCGCCGTTCGCGGCGGGCGTGTTGATGGCGCAGACTGCAGGCGTTGACCCGGACCGGATCACCACCCTCGCGCTGACGTTCATCGTCTGCCGCATCCTCCACGGCGTGTTCTACCTCACCGACATCCACGCGCTGCGTTCGCTGTCGTGGCTGGTCGGAATCGGCTGTGTGGCGGCGCTGATTGCCCAGGCGGCACTGCGGGTGGGCTGAGCAGGCATGGTAGAGCGGGCTTCAGCCCGCTGTTTTCTCGGCATATCGCCACAACATCGAATCATGTGATTCGGGTAGCGGGGCGGTTTTCAACAGCCGAACGGCTGGTCAGCCCGCTCTAACGGTACATCATGCTTTTTCGGACGCACAAAAAAAGAGCGCGCACATATAGTGCGCGCTCCCGGAGAAGACCATCCTGACGTCACCCGTGCAGGTGCGTTCCCCCCCTTGCAACCTCCGTATTGCAGCCAGCGTCCTTACCGGCTGGGAGGAGAATACCGATGTGATTTCTGCTGTGAAG
>JANLSB010000445.1:0-1509 GCA_031362125.1 Lysobacterales bacterium
CGCCGAAGGCGGATGCTCTACCGCCACCGCCGTTGAGCATCCCCGACGCGCCCAGGCCCGCCACCGCCAAAGCCTGGCTGGTGATGGACGAGGCCACCGGCAAGGTACTGGCCGGCGAGAACATCGACATGCGCCTGGAGCCGGCGAGCATTACCAAAGTGATGACCGCGTACGTGATCGCCGCGGAACTGAAGGCCGGCCGGATCAGGCCGAACGACAAGGTGCTGATGAGCGAGAACGCCTGGCGCACCGGCGGCGCCGCCACCGAGGGCAGCTACAGCGGCTTCGAGGTCAACAAGACCGCCGACCTGACCGAAATGGTCAAGGGCATGGTGGTGCAGTCGGGCAACGACGCCGCGATCGCGCTGGCCGAACACACCGCCGGCAGCGAAGCGGCATTCGCCACGCTGATGAACGACTACGCCAAGCGCCTCGGCCTGAAGAACAGCCGCTTCGTCAATGCGCACGGTCTTGCGGCCGAGGGCCATTACTCCACAGCGCACGACCTTGCGCTGCTCGGTCGCGCGCAGATCCGCGATTTTCCGCAGGAATACAACTACAACAAGATCCGCGAATTCACCGTCGGCCCGATCACCCAGCGCAATCGCAACCTGTTGCTGTGGCGCGACGAATCCGTCGACGGCATCAAGACCGGCCATCATTCCGGTGCCGGCTACTGCCTGTTGTCGTCGGCCAAACGCGGCGACCAGCGGCTGATCGTCGTGGTGATGGGCGCCAAAAGCGAAGAAGAGCGCGCGGTGGATTCGCTGGCCCTGCTCAACTGGGGCTTCCGCTTCTACGAAACCCACCGCCTCTATCAGCCCGATATCGCGATCGCCACGCACAAGGTGTGGAAGGGCACGACCGATACCGTGAAGCTGGGGCTGGAGCAGCCGCTGCTGGTGAGCACGCCGCGCGGCCGGTATGCCGAACTCAAACCGCTGATGGACGTGCCAAAGACACTGGTCGCGCCGATCAAGGCCGGGCAGAAGATCGGCATGGTGCGGGTGATGCTCGACGGCAAACCGGTGATCGAAGCGCCGCTGGTCGCGGTGGAAGGCGTGGTCGAAGCCGGTTTCTTCAAGCGTCTGTGGCACGAGTTCCTGATGTGGTGGGAGTCGGTCTGACGATGCTCTGATGCTTCCCGGAAGATCCTTCCCGGAAGACCCTTCCAAGCATGGGGGCGGCACATGGAATACAGCGAGTTCGTCGCCGTCATCGGCGACAGCAAGACGCCGGAGCTGAAGGATTTCGAGCGCCTCAGCAGCTTCGCCAACAGCGCCGGGAAAGAGGAGCTGTGGACCGCGCTGGGCCGCAGCGGTATCCACCCGATCTATCAGACCCTCGTAGTACAGGCGCTGCATCGCCGCGTGATCGAGGAGCTGGAGCATGAACAAGCGCTGCAGCGGAAACTGGAAGAGGACGCGCGGATCGAAGCGGCCAAGCATCCGCCACCCCGCAGACGCAATCGCTGAACAGAGGGCACTGCCATGAGCCATCGCAGCCGTC
>JANLSB010000457.1:0-1777 GCA_031362125.1 Lysobacterales bacterium
GCGCCGCCGTCGCCGACCTGATCGCGGCGATCGGCGATCTGAACCAGGCCACGGCAGCGGCACGGTAGGATGCGTGGATGCTGATCGCAGCGACTTCACGCAACGCCGACATTCCGACAAGGTAGACACATGCTCATCAGAACCGCTTGCGCACTCCTGCTTCTGGCCGTATGCACCCATGCGCAGGCGAAGGAGCCACGGATCAGAACATACAACAGCTATGGCGGCATGTTCTCGAGCGAAAAACCGAAAGCCAGCGAGCCGGTCGGTTGCGTTGCAGGCTCTCTGGGACGCTGGATCAGTCGTGGCAATCACGCCTTGATCAGCCTCCAATTCCAGCTGGCCAGTGCGATCGGCACGCGAAAGCAGATCGCAACGACCAATTGGACGGAGTCGCTGTGGGGGCAGAATGCAGAAATCAAGGATGGCGCGTCCGCACGCGACATCTTCCGTCTCTGCCTGCGCCCCGGCGAGTATCGATTCACGTCGTTTGAGGTGTCGCACGGATATCTCACCCAAACGACGCCGGGAGACATGGCGATTCCGGTGAACATCGAGGCTGGAAAAACCTTGTACATCGGCAGTTTTTTGCTGCTGGAACAGGGTGAGACGCATCCGTGCACAGGCGAGCAGACGATGATGCGTCTGATCCACGAAGACCGTTCGGAGGTCGACTTGCCGCTGTTGAACCGGTTCACCAAGGGCGTGGATGCGACCAGGGAGATCATCGCGATGTCCGGAAACGAACCATTCATCTACGACTGCTTGCCTCCGGTTGCTGCAACTCCGGCTGCTGCAGCTCAGGATCATCCAGGACTGGATTCGCACCCGTCATCGCCTGGCCTGTAATCAAGCAGCGCGCAGGCCATGTGCTGTGCGCTCGGCGTTCGTCAGCCGGAGATGCCGCCTATGCGCTGGGTACGGAGCGCCCAGCCTACTGAACTGATCGGGCTCACACCATGAAGTTTTCTTTCCATATCGCCTTCTTCGCCATTGCGCTCTCCAGCGTGTGCCTCCCCGGCTGCGCTTCGACTCGTGCGAATGCGCCCGCACGCAGCGGCGAGGAAGTCTCCATCCCGTTCACGCTCAGCAAGCAAAACAATATCGTCGTCAAGGTGCAGCTCAACGAATCGCATGTTCTGGATCTGATGCTGCATACCGCTGCTTCGGACGTCACGCTGACCGAGGATGCTGTGCGACGCCTTGGCGACATCACGCTCGGAAACGAGGCCAGAATCCAGAGCTGGGGCGGCACCTCGGATTCGCGCTACAGCACCGGCCACCGCGTGCGGATCGGGCCGTTGACACGGGAGAACGTCACGCTCTGGGAAAACATGAATTCCGGAGAGGGCACAGACGGCAAGTTCGGTCTGGATTTTTTCGGCGACTCGGTGGTCGAGATCGACTACGATAACGGGCGCATCGTTGTCCACGACCGGCTTCCGCGCAAGGCGCGCGGCTACGAAGCGCTCGATATCGAGACCCGGGATGGAGATCTTTTCGTCCAGGGCCTGTGCCTGTTCGGCGAGAGTCATCATGCGAACAGGTTCCTGATCCATTCCGGATACGCCGGCGGCCTGCTCCTGGACGATGCCTTCGCAGCATCGAGTGGAATCGACAGCAAGATCACCATCACCGAGACCAGCAGCCTGACCGACTCGTTCGGGCATGTCATCAAGGTCCAGAAAGGGGTGATGCCGGGCTTTTCCCTGGGCCGTCTGCGTCTGTCCGATGTCCCCGTCGGATTTTTCTCCGGGGACATCGGCAGACAGAAACA
>JANLSB010000525.1:0-3806 GCA_031362125.1 Lysobacterales bacterium
GGCTGCTATAATCGTCGCATCCTCCCATCGAAAATGCCGCGCCTGCCGCGGCCCGCGCCATGTCCGATCCTGATCAAAAAAACCAACTGCAGCAAACCCAGCGCCGCCGCACCTTCGCGATCATTTCCCATCCCGACGCCGGCAAGACCACGCTGACCGAAAAACTGCTGCTGTTCGGCGGCGCTATCCAGATGGCCGGCTCGGTGAAGGGCCGCAAGGCCGCGCGCCATGCCACCTCGGACTGGATGGCACTGGAAAAGGAGCGCGGCATCTCGGTGACCTCGTCGGTGATGCAATTTCCGTACGAGGACTGCATCGTCAATCTGCTCGACACGCCAGGACACGCCGATTTCGGCGAGGACACCTACCGCGTGCTGACCGCCGTCGACTCGGCGCTGATGGTGATCGACGTCGCCAAGGGCGTCGAAGAGCGCACGATCAAGCTGATGGAGGTCTGCCGGCTGCGCGACACACCGATCATGACCTTCATCAACAAGCTCGACCGCGAAGGCAAGAATCCGATCGATCTGCTCGACGAAGTGGAATCGGTGCTGGGCATCCAGTGCGCACCGATCACTTGGCCGATCGGCATGGGCTCGCGTTTGAAAGGCGTTGTCCACCTGCTCACCGGCGAAGTGCATCTCTACGAAACCGGCCGCAATTTCACCCGTCAGGATTCGACGATATTCGCGTCGATCAACGACCCGGCGTTGGAAACGCGGATCGGCGCGGAGATATTGCGCGAAGTCCGGGACGAACTGGAGCTGGTGGAAGGCGCGTCGCATCCGTTCGACAAAGCAGCCTATCTCGCGGGCAAGCAGACGCCCGTGTCCTTCGGCTCGGCGGTGAACAACTTCGGCGTGCAGCTGTTGCTGGACTTCTTCGTCGAACACGCGCCGTCGCCGAGAGCGCGCGCGACCACCGGCCGCGTGGTGCAACCGGACGAAGAGAAACTCACCGGCTTCGTGTTCAAGATCCAGGCGAACATGGACCCGCAACATCGCGACCGCGTCGCCTTCATGCGCATCTGCTCCGGCCAGTTTGCCGCCGGCATGAAAACCCTGCATGTGCGTACCGGCAAGGACATGAAACTCGCGAATGCGCTGACCTTCATGGCCAGCGATCGCGAGATCGCCGAAACCGCTTGGCCGGGCGATGTCATTGGTATCCACAACCACGGCACCATCTCGATCGGCGACAGTTTCACCGAAGGCGAAAATCTCAGCTTCACCGGCATCCCGAACTTCGCGCCCGAACTGTTCCGCCGCGCACGGCTGCGCGACCCGCTCAAGCTCAAACAACTGCAGAAAGGCTTGGCGCAGCTGTCGGAAGAAGGCGCGACCCAGTTCTTCCGGCCACTGATGAGCAACGATCTGATCCTCGGCGCAGTCGGTGTGCTGCAGTTCGACGTGGTGGCATACCGGCTTAAGGACGAATACGGCGTCGACGCGTCGTTCGAACAGGTGCAGGTCACGACCGCGCGCTGGATTCGCTGCGAAGACGCGAAAAAGCTGGAAGAATTCCGCGACAAGAATGCGACGAACCTCGCGGTCGACGCCGCCGGACAGTTGGTGTATCTGGCGCCGACGCGGGTGAACCTGCAGCTCGCGCAGGAACGTGCGCCGGCAGTGACATTCATGGCGACGCGCGAACATGCGCACGCGGTATCGATCGACTGACCGCATGCGTTCGACATTCTCCAGATGGTGGCGCTACCTGCTCGGCAAGCGCGGCGAGTTGGCGCAGATGGACCACAAGGATGCATACATGGGGAAAGTCGTCATGGACATCCACCGCAAGCGTAGCGGCAAACGGCTGACGCGGGTGCCGCTCGCGCAGTTGGATCCGATCCATCGTATCGACCGCGAATCGGCGCTGCGCACAGCGCAGGAACGCGCCGAGGCTTTGCGCGCAAATCGCGATGCTTTGCTGACGACGAAGCTGCTCGATAGCGAGGCATTGCAGGTCATCATTCCATCGGTATCGCAGATCAAGGTCGTGCACGACGGCGACCGCTGGCTGGCCTTCGAAGGCAATGGCCGCATCTACGCGATGCGCGAGGTTTTTTCCGCCGACGATGCCATGCTGGTGGAGGTCGAGGAGTACCTGTTCGACGACCCGCGCAGCCTGCAACGCCGACTTCGGCGCGTGCGCAAGCTCAATCGTCTCGAGTGACGCTCAACGACCTGCAGTCACCCGCGCCAACCACTCCGGCGTCGGCTGGTCGGCGTCGAAATACTCGAAAATCAGATGGGTGCGGTCGGTGTCGCCGTCGTTCTTCACCGCATGCACGCCCATGTTGTTGACCTCGGCGGCCTCGCCTTCGGACAGGCGATAGCCGATGCCATCGACGAAGAACGTGACCTTGTCGTTGGTCAACAACGGCACGTGGATCTTGTGCGGCCACTTCGCCGCGGCGTTGGCATCGCGGTGCGGCTTGATTTCGCCGGCCGGCGCCATCCGCGCCAGCATCACCCGGGGGAATCGCCCATTCGCGTAACCGTACGGCGCCACCGCCGCATGCATCACCGGCTCAAGCAGCGCGCGCCACTCGGCCCACGCCCGGCGATCATGCGATTCCCGCCAATCGCGCACGCTGTCGACGAAGCGGAAGACGATATGCCGGGTCTTGTCCAACGCCTCGAAACGATTCGGCTTGCCCGCGTTCTCCTCGTCCCATACCGGCTCCGGAATCGCCAGCACAGCGGCTTTCAGCGCGGCGATATCGACCGCACCGAGATGACGGATTGAGGTGGTTTTTCGCGGGTTGGCATAAGGGTCGTGACTCATCGCAGGCCTCGCATCAGAAACTGTAGTCGAAGAGCTCAAGATCGCGGCGGTACAGCTCGGTCACGCCATCGATCAGTGCCTGATCGTAATACTGCCGGTAGTCGCCGCGCTTCGAACTGTTGACCTTGTCCAGCGCACGGCTCGGGATGCCGATCTTCGCGCAGATGGCATCGTAATCGTCCTGCATGCGCTCGACCCGGCCGATGAAATCCATCTCCAGCGCATCGGCATCGTTGGTCAGCAGCGCGTACTGGGGTTGGAAATGCACGTGATCCAGCGGCCGCACTTCAAACAGAATTTTCCGCATCGTGCCCTGCGGGTCCCGCTCGAACGCGCCGTGCTGCCGGGTCATGAACGCGCAGTACGAGACGAAACGGTCGAACGGATTGCGCACGAACGTGAATTTGAAATAGTCGTCACAGACCGCATCGCCCAGATACGGACGCACCTGGCGCACGCTGAGGTGCCCATGTCTGATCTGCGCCACCTCGTCGAACGGAAAGCGCTTGTTGACGAACAGACCGACCTGCTCGATATCGTCGGGAGCGAGTTGCTCGCGCAGCGCCTGGCGCACCGAATGGGTACCGGTCTTGGGCATCGCGACAAAAACATAACGGTGCAGATGAGAAACGATCATGGGCGAACCGGGCGCTGATCGCGCATGATCGCACAGCCTGCCGGCGCCCCGCCCGTCTGGGCCCAAGCCTGTGGAATGTTTGCTCCAGACGAACCGGAGATCGTGAACAGATGAGTGAGATTGAAATCGACCGCGAAACGTCACCCCCCGGGGCTCACTATCGCGAAGAGCTGGCCAGCGCGCTCACCCATGGCGTTGGCGCCGCTGCCGCACTCGCCGGCGGCGCAGTACTGATCAGCCTCGCCGCGCTGTACGGCGATGGCTGGCAACTCAGCGCCGCCATCGTCTTCGGCATCACCCTTCTTTTGCTCTACGTCGCCTCGACCCTGTACCACACAATCCAGCATCCCGTAGTCAAGGGCCGGCTGAAAGTCTTCGA
>JANLSB010000529.1:0-11502 GCA_031362125.1 Lysobacterales bacterium
GGCCGAAGCCGGCCTCGATGCGGTCAAGACCGAGAACCTCTACACCTTCGACGGCGTGCGTGGATATTCGCAGGCGCAGGGCGAATAAAATGTCGCGATGACCGAAGTCCATCCCTACGCCGGCATGACCATCGCGCTGGCGACGATGCACGGCAAGGCCGACGCACTTGCGCCGGCCTTCGCCACACTGGGCGTGTCGCTGGCGGTACCTGCGGGCATCGACACCGATGCGCTCGGCACCTTCAGCGGCGAGATCCCGCGTCTGCAGCCGCCGCTGGAGACCGCGATCGCCAAAGCACGGTTGGCCATGGCTGCGGCCGGGCTGCCGCTCGGCCTCGCGACCGAGGGCAGTTTCGGCCCGGATCCGCTGATCGGATTCGTAGCGATGCATCGCGAAGTGGCGGTGCTGGTCGACGATCTCCACGTTCAAGTGGTCTGCGAATGGCGCAACAGCCACGAAACGAATTTCGCCAGCCGTGTGGTGGGCAGCGCATCCGAACTGGATGAGGTACAGCTCGGTCGCTGGGGCTTTCCGATGCATGCACTGATCGTGCGCGGTGAACCCAGCGGGCCGGTCATCAAGTCGCTGCACGATCGCAGCGGATTGGAGGACGCGATCGCCGCCTGTGTCGCGGGCTCGCCCATGCGTCAGGCGCGGATCGAAACCGACATGCGCGCGCATCTCAACCCGACCCGCATGCGCCAGATCTCGCAGCTGGGCGAACGTCTGGTCGAACGTCTGCGCTGCTGCTGCCCGCGCTGCCGTGCGCCGGGCTTCGGTCGGGTCGATGTGGTGACCGGCCTGCCCTGTGGGTGGTGCGGAAGCCCGACGGCGGCGGTCCTTGCCGAAATCCACGGCTGTGCCGCCTGCTCCGAACGCCTGCAGTTGCCGCGCAGCGATGGCCTGCGCCAGAGTGATCCGGCGCAATGCGATCTCTGCAATCCCTAGCGCTATGCGCCGTTGCACATATCCTGATCGGCACGACTTGTTCCGTGTCGATCGGCAAACATCGTGATCGGCATGTAGGACTTGCCGAGGACAGCAGAGGCGGCCATGCTCTTCAATCATTCGAGCACCTCAGACTACGATCCGCATGAGCGACACCCGTACAACAACCTCTCCTTCACCTCTGGTGATCACACGGCCGGACGACTGGCATGTGCATCTGCGCGATGGCGCGATGCTGCGCCACGCGCTCGCGGATACCGCACGCCGCTTCGCGCGCGCGATCGTCATGCCCAATCTCGATCCGCCGGTGACCACCACCGCGCAGGCGATCGCCTATCGCGAACGCATCCTGGCCGCGCTTCCTACTGGTGCGCGCTTCGAGCCGCTGATGACGCTGTATCTCACCGAAGCCACTCCGCCGGAAGAGATCGCGCGCGCCAAAGCCAGCGGCGTGGTGCATGCGGTGAAGTACTACCCAGCCAACGCCACCACCAACGCCCATCACGGTGTGCGCGACCTGCGCGACTGCCGCGCGGTGCTGGAAGCGATGGAGCGCCACGACCTGCCGCTGCTCATGCATGGCGAAGTCACCGACAGCGAGATCGACGTATTCGACCGCGAGGCTGTGTTCATCGAACGGCATCTGACGCCATTGGTACGCGAGTTCCCGCAGCTGCGCGTCGTGCTCGAGCACATCACCACTCGCCATGCAGCACAGTTCGTGGCCGAAGCGCCGGCGAACGTCGCTGCAACCATCACCGCACACCATCTGCTGCTCAATCGCAATGCCATGTTCGCCGGTGGGCTACGGCCTCATCACTATTGCCTGCCGGTGCTCAAACGCGAAGAACACCGGCTGGCGCTGGTCGAGGCGGCCACCAGCGGCGATCCGAAATTCTTCCTCGGCACCGACAGCGCGCCGCATCCGCGTCACGCCAAGGAATCGGCCTGCGGCTGCGCCGGGATCTACACGGCGCACGCCGCACTCGAGTTGTATGCCGAGACCTTCGAAGACGCCGGCCGGCTGGACCGGCTGGAAGGCTTCGCGAGCCAGCATGGCCCTGCGTTCTACCGCCTGCCACGCAATCCTGACACGGTGACCCTTGAGCGTACGGATTGGAAGGTGCCAGTACAGATCGAAATCGAAGGCGGAACGCTGGTCCCGTTCCGCGCCGGTACGCGTCTGCGCTGGCGGCTGGCCACGAACGACACCGCAGTCTGAGCTGAACGCGGTTAAAGCGCTGTCGGTGCGCTGATCTGCGCCTGCTTGCGCACGATCAGCATCGCGATCTCCAACGCCTGCTCGTAGTTCAGGCGCGGATCGACCGTGGAGCGATAGGCGCGTTCGAGGTCGGAATCGGTGAGGTCGCGCGCACCGCCGGTGCATTCGGTCACGTCTTCGCCGGTCAACTCCAGATGCACGCCGCCCAGACGGGTGCCGGCTGCGGCGTGCAGCTCGAACGCCTGTTCCAGCTCGCTGCGGATATTGACGAAACGCCGGGTTTTGTATCCGTTGCTGGTGGACTCGGTGTTGCCATGCATCGGGTCGCAGATCCACAGCACGCGGCGGCCGTCGCGCTTAAGCGCCTCCAGCAGCGGCGGCAATTTTTCGGCGATCGACCCGGCACTCATGCGATGGATCAGGCTCAAACGACCCGGCTCGTCGTTCGGATTGAGCACGTCGATCAGTCGCAACAGCTGATCCGGCGACACAGACGGACCGATCTTGATCGCGATCGGGTTGCGGATACCGCGGAAATATTCGGTATGCGCGCCATCGACCGCAGCGGTGCGCATGCCAATCCACGGAAAATGAGTACCGAGGTTGAACCAGCCCGGTTGACGCGGCACCTGGCGGGTCACGCCCTGTTCGTACGGCAGCAGCAGCGCTTCATGCGAGGTGTAGAACTCGACGCTGCGCAGATTGTGCAGCGACGCCCCCGAAAGCGTTTCCATGAACCGGACAGCGTCGCCGATACCGGCGACCATCTTCTGGTATTCATCGGCGAGCGGTGAATGACCGACCCAGCCGAGGTTCCAGTATTCGGGGTGGTGCAGGTCGGCGAAACCATCGTCGATCAGCGCGCGGATGAAGTTCATCGTCATCGCCGAGCGCGCATGCGCCTTGATCATCCGTCGCGGGTCCGGGATGCGCGCTTCCGGCGTGAACTCGGGGCCGTTGACCAAGTCACCACGATAGCTCGGCAGGGTCACGCCGTCCTTGGTTTCAGTATCCGCCGATCGAGGCTTGGCGTACTGGCCCGCGAAGCGGCCGACGCGCACCACCGGCAGACGTAGGCCGTGGACAAGTACCAAACTCATCTGCAACAGCACTTTGAGCCGATTGGAAATCACTTCGGGCGTGCAATCGCTGAAAATTTCGGCGCAATCACCGCCCTGCAACATGAACCGTTTGCCTTCCTGGGCTTCCGCGAGCTGCTGACGCAAGTTCAGTACTTCACGCGAGGTCACCAACGGCGGCAACGCGTGCAGCTCATCGAGCACGCCATCAAGTTGCCGCATGTCACCATAGGTCGGCTGCTGCAGCGCCTGGCGCGCGCGCCAGCTGGCGGGAGTCCAGCCCTGCGGGGGTGGAACGACGGCTTGCAGATGTTCGGGACGGATCATGGTCTTCATCCAGGGAGGGGGATTCGGCTCAACGTGATCTAAAAGCTGCGTAGATGGCCCATCCTGCCAACAACACGAACCACAGCAGGCTCCACGCCGGCATCGACAGGCCCAGGAAGGTCCAGTCGACCTTCGCGCATTCACCTGAGCCGGTCAGGACTTTCCTGATGACGTCGGTCAACGGATTGACTTCCATCATGAATTGCAGCGGCGGACCGCATTCCGGCACCAGATCCGCCGGGAGATGCGTCAGCCACACGTGGCGCCCGGCAATGCCGATGCCGGTTCCTGCGGGGATCAGCGCCAGCAAACCGTAGATCCTACGACCCCAAACGCCCTTCGGAGCATGCAGTCCACCGATCAGAAAGACTGCCGCCATGCCGGCGAACGCGATCCGCTGGAAGATGCACAACGGACAGGGGTTGAGCCCCCACCAGTCCTGCGACATGACCGCAAAGCCTACCAGTCCCGCACAGACCAGAAAACCCAATAGGTATTGGGAGCGGAAAGACCAACGGAAGAGATTCGGTTGCATGCGAGATGGCGCGTCAGCGCAGAAGAGAATGGAATAACTAAGGACCTGCATCGTACCGGTCGAGTTCCAACGCAGTATTCGAGGCGTTGTCCTGACCCACGATAGCAAAAACCCCGACAAATGCCGGGGTCTTCGTCATAACGACTACGCAGATATTGATGCCTGGGGCGGCAGTGGACCGTGCGACGGCGGAACCGGCAGCGCGATCAGGCCGCAGCTTCGGGGCGGTCGACCAACTCGACGTACGCCATCGGTGCGTTGTCGCCGTCGCGGAAACCACATTTGAGGATACGCAGATAACCACCCGGACGCTCACGGTAACGGGGGCCGAGGGTAGTGAACAGAGTACCGACCGCTTCCTTGTCGCGCAGACGCGAGAAAGCAAGGCGGCGGTTGGCGACGCCATCGATCTTGGAGAGCGTGATCAGCGGTTCGGCGACGCGACGAAGTTCTTTAGCCTTCGGCAGCGTGGTACGGATCAGGCCGTGCTTGATCAGTGACGAAGCCATGTTACGGAACATCGCTTCGCGATGGGCGCTGGTACGGCTGAATTTGCGTCCGGATTTCAGGTGGCGCATGGTCGTGGTTCCTGGTTATCCCCGGCACCCGGTGCCGGGATCATGATTCATGTTCGAGCGAGGACTCAGCCCAGCATGCCGTGGGCGGCGATGCCGGCCGGCGGCCAATTTTCGAGCTTCATACCGAGCGAGAGGCCGCGCTGCGCGAGAACTTCCTTGATCTCGGTCAGTGACTTCTTGCCGAGGTTGGGGGTCTTCAGCAACTCGACTTCGGTCTTCTGGATCAGATCGCCGACGTAATAGATGCTCTCGGCTTTGAGACAGTTGGCCGAGCGCACCGTCAGTTCAAGATCGTCGATCGGGCGCAGCAGCAGCGGATCGATACCGGTGACAGCCGGCTTGGCTGCACCGCGGTCACGATGCGTGAAGTCGCCAAACACCGACAGCTGGTCGGTGAGAATGTCGGCGGCAGTGCGCACGGCTTCCTCGGCGTCGATGGTGCCGTTGGTTTCGATATCGAGAACAAGCTTGTCGAGGTCAGTACGCTGCTCGACGCGCGCCGCCTCAACTTCGTACGCAACGCGGCGGACGGGCGAAAACGAGGCATCAAGCATCAGACGGCCGATTGCGCGGGTCTCTTCATCCGGACGACGGCGGGACGCGGCAGGCTGGTAGCCGAATCCGCGCTCGATCTTCAAACGCATGTTGAGCGCCGCATCCTTGGTCAGATGCGCGATCACGTGGTCGGTATTCAGGATCTCGACATTGTGATCAGTCTTGATGTCGCCCGCGGTGACCACGCCCGGGCCCTGTTTGTTGAGGCTGAGGGTCGCAGCGTCGCCTGTGCCCATGCGGATCGCAACGTCCTTGAGATTCAACAGCACTTCCAGCACATCTTCCTGAAGGCCTTCGACCGTAGTGTACTCATGCAGCACGCCATCGATCTCGACTTCGGTGATGGCGAAGCCGGGAATCGACGACAAGAGCACGCGGCGCAGCGCGTTGCCGAGGGTGTGGCCATAGCCACGCTCCAGCGGCTCGATCACAACCTTGGCGCGATTGCCGGCAAGGCGCTCGATCTGCGGAGCGCGCGGACGCAGGACCTGGTTGGCGGATACCGTCATCTTGTGGTGTCTCCTGGAGCCGGGGCGTCGCAGCCTCAGCGGTGTTTCGGGGGCCCCCTGGGCGAGGGAGTCGGCCGGTGCGCGAGCGCATCGACCGTGGGGGTGGGAGTCTCGCCGCCGGACCTGCCGACAGCGCCTCGCCTTCGCTTACTTCGAGTACAACTCGACGATCAGCGCTTCATTGATGTCAGCCGGCAGATCACCACGATCCGGCACGGCCTTGAACAAGCCGCTGAATTTCTTGCTGTCCACTTCGATCCAACCCGGGGTCAGATCCATGGTCGAAGCGACGTTCAGCGCTTCCTGCACGCACATCTGTTTCTGCGCGCGCTCGGACAAGGTAATCGCGTCACCTGCCTTGATCTGGTAAGACGGCAGATTCACCGACTTGCCATTGACCAGCACACCACGATGCGACACAAGCTGGCGGGCTGCCGGGCGGGTCACCGCGAAACCCATGCGGTAGACGACGTTGTCGAGGCGGGTCTCAAGCAGCTGCAGCAGGTTCTCGCCCGTATTGCCTTTCTTGGTCGATGCCTTCTTGTAGTAGTTGCGGAACTGACGTTCCAGCAGACCGTAGATGCGTTTGACCTTCTGCTTCTCGCGAAGCTGCGTAGCGTAGTCGGACAGCTTGCCCTTGCGCGATGCGCCGTGCTGGCCGGGCTTCTGCTCAAGCTTGCACTTCGAATCGAGCGCGCGAGCCGGCGACTTCAGACTGAGGTCGGCGCCTTCGCGACGGGCGAGTTTGCAGGTGGGACCGATATAACGAGCCATGGTGGTTTCTGCTCCTCAGGCGGCCGCGTTAAACGCGGCGCTTTTTCGGCGGACGGCACCCGTTGTGCGGGATTGGCGTCACGTCGATGATGTTGATGATCTTGTAGCCGACGCTGTTCAACGAACGCACGGCCGATTCGCGACCCGGGCCTGGGCCCTTGATTCGCACTTCCAGAGCTTTAACGCCGTAGTCGAGCGCAGCCTTGCCGGCCTTCTCGGCGGCGACCTGCGCGGCGAACGGGGTCGACTTGCGGGAACCGCGGAAACCCGCGCCGCCCGAGGTCGCCCACGACAGCGCATTGCCCTGACGGTCGGTGATCGTGATGATCGTGTTGTTGAACGAAGCGTGGACGTGGGCGATGCCGTCGGTGACGATGCGCTTGATCTTCTTCTTGGTTTTGGTTGCTGCCGGCTTGGCCATGATCGTTGCCCCTTACTTCTTGATGGCCTTGCGCGGACCCTTGCGGGTACGTGCATTGGTCCGAGTGCGCTGGCCGCGAAGCGGCAGACCGCGACGATGACGAAGGCCTCGATAGCAGGCCAAGTCCATCAGACGCTTGATGGCGATGCCGACCTCACGGCGGAGGTCACCCTCGACCGTGATCTTGCCGATCTCGGCGCGGAGACGCTCGACCTCGGATTCGGACAGGTCGCGGATCTTGGTGCTCGAAACAACGCCTGCTGCTTCGCAGACCTGCTTCGAACGGGTACGGCCGATGCCGTAGATGCTTTGCAGCCCAACCCAGACATGTTTCTGGGCAGGCAGGTTGACACCTGCAATACGCGCCATGCGCGGATCTCCAACTGGTTTGGCGGCCGGGTCACCCCGGCGGGTGGGACACTTAGATAAGTGAACTCGAAATTCTAACAGGGCCTCGATCTTGTGGGAAGAGGTAGCGCCGAAACGCTTCCCTCCGACACCCCGATGGGATGCAGGCGGCTCTTCCGGCATGGGGAGAGTGCCCATGCTCCGGCGACAGACCAAAGCTGGCAAGTCGTGCCACTTCTCGCGAAATGGCGCTTCCCACCGGCAGGCACCCCTCAGGTGCCGGCACTGGCTTCGGACCACCCGCGCTCGAGACCGCCGCGCAGGTCGCCCAACTTGCTCTCCCGTGAGAACCGGAAAAGCGGAGATAATATTTTACCATCCTTTGGGCAAGCCCAAAGGCGTGCGAAACGCCCACCGCAAGGGAGCGAGCGAGCATGTACGCGACTCAGCGCCTCCGTGAGCCTCCCTTCAAATTCGCCTTCTTCAGCAGGCTCTCATACTGATGCGACATCAGATGCGCCTGGATCTGGGCAATGAAGTCCATGACTACCACCACTACAATCAACAGCGAAGTACCGCCGAAATAGAACGAAGTGCCAAGCTCGGTCTGCATGAACGTCGGCAGCAGACAGACGATCACGAGATAGATCGCCCCCGCCATCGTCAACCGGGTCAGCACGGCATCAATGTAATCAGCGGTCGCCTTGCCCGGACGAATACCGGGAATGAGCGCTCCCGACTTCTTAAGGTTGTCGGCCGTTTCCTGCGAATTGAAAACCAGTGCGGTATAGAAGAACGCAAAACCGACAATCAATGCCGCGAAGAGGATCATGTACAGCGGCTCGCCGGGCGACAACGCCTGTGCAACCTTCTGCAGGAAGCTGACATTGCCGCTGGCGCTGAACCATGTCGATGCCGTCGCTGGAAACATGATGATCGACGAGGCGAAGATCGCCGGAATCACCCCAGACATGTTGAGCTTGAGTGGCAAGAACGACGTCTGGTTCATGTAAGCGTTACGGCCACCCTGGCGGCGCGCATAGTTCACCGTGATCCGACGCTGCCCCCGTTCGACGAAGACGACAAAGTAAGTAAATACGAGAACAATGGCCATGATCGCGATGATCGTCAGTGGGCTCATATCGCCCTTGCTGACTTGTTCTAGCGTACTCAGGACGGCACCCGGAAGGCCCGCGACGATTCCCGCGAAGATAATCAGCGAAACACCGTTGCCAATGCCGCGTTCGGTGACCTGTTCACCGATCCACATCAGGAACATCGTACCGGCAGTCAGCGAAACGACAGCGGTCAGGACAAACCCCATGCCGGGCGAATACACCACCGGAATGCCGTTGTTCGCGCCCGATGCCTGCAGCGCGGTTGCGATGCCCGCTGCCTGAAATATTGCCAGCGGAATCGCGCCGATGCGCGACCATTGGGTGACACGTCGACGGCCAGATTCACCTTCTTTCTGAATCGCCTTCAAACTTGGAACGATCTGCACGAGGAGTTGGACGATGATCGACGCCGAGATGTACGGCACGACATTCAAGGCGAACAAGCTGAAACGTTCCAGCGCACCACCGGAAAACATGTTGAACATGTCAACAATGGTGCCCTTCTGCGATTCCATCAACTGCAGCATGGCCTCGGGATTGACGCCCGGCACCGGGATGTAGCAGCCGATACGGTAGACGATCAATGCACCTACCACGAACAAAAGTCGAGTGCGCAGCTCGGTGAATTTACCGAGCCCCCCACCCACGCCGCCCATTGCACTCGCGCTTCGCGCCATGCCCGGATTACTCCTCGATGCTGCCGCCGGCGGCTTCGACAGCCGCACGGGCGCCAGCAGTAGCCAGAATGCCCTTGAGCACGAGCTTTTTGCTCAGCTCACCTTTTTTCACGATCTTGACCTTCTTCGCACCGGGCGGCACCAACTTGGCGGCGCGGAGCACGGTGAGATCAATGGTGCCTTCAAGCTTGTCCAGCTGATAGAGCATTACTTCTGCCGTGTCTTTCGACATCTTCGAGCGGAAGCCGATCTTCGGCAGGCGACGCTGCATGGGCATCTGACCACCTTCGAAACCGGCCTTGATCTTGCCTTTACCGGAACGAGCGAAGGATCCCTTGTGCCCACGACCAGCAGTCTTGCCAAGGCCGGAGCCAATACCACGACCTACGCGGGTACGCTCTTTACGAGCACCATCGGCGGGCTTGAGTGTGTTCAGACGCATACGATTACTCCTCTACGCGAACGAGGTAGTGCAACTGCGCGATCAGACCACGCACCTGCGGACTGTCCTTGAGTTCACGGACATCATTCAGTTTATTCAGGCCCAGTGCTTTCACCGAAAGACGGTGACGCGCCTGGGTACCGCGCAGACCCTTGACCAAGCGAACCTTAACGGTGCCGTTGTTGGAATCAGCCATTGAGGATCTCCTCGGCCTTCTTGCCGCGTTTGGCCGCGATACGAGTCGGCGACTGCATGGCCTCAAGGCCCTTCAGCGTGGCGCGAACCAGGTTGATCGGGTTGCGCGAACCAGTGGCTTTGGCCAGCACGTTCTTCACACCGACCGCTTCAAGCACGGCGCGCATCGCGCCACCAGCGATGACGCCAGTACCTTCAGAAGCTGGCTGCATGTACACATGCGCAGCGCCATGGCCAGATTTGACGGCATGCCAAAGCGTACCGTTGTTCAGGTCGACGTTGGTCATGCTCTTGCGGGCGTATTCCATCGATTTCTGGATCGCGACCGGCACTTCGCGCGCCTTGCCGTAACCGAAACCGACCTTGCCTGAGCCGTCGCCCACCACCGTCAACGCGGTGAATGTGAACTGGCGACCGCCTTTGACGGTCTTACTGACGCGATTGACCGCGATCAGCTTTTCGATCATGCCATCGTCGACTTCTTCGCGGTTGCGATCACGGTCGCGGCCGCGCGATTCACGTTGTTCTGCCATTTGGATCTCTCGGTTGTCTTAATGGGATTTGCGGCGTGGCCGCTTATAATTGTGATGTGCCTCGGGTGTTTCACGCCGCCCGGAACCGGAGGACGCGCCCGATACGGACCGTATCGGCAGCTGGAACAACGGATGGGGTCGCAGCCCCAACGTTCAACCCTATTAGAATTTCAGGCCGCCTTCGCGGGCCGCTTCGGCGAGTGCCTTGATGCGTCCGTGGTAGCGGTAGCCCGAACGATCGAATGCGATCTTATCGATACCGGCGGCAAGCGCCTTTTCAGCGATGATGCGGCCTACTTTCGCGGCAGCTTCGCTGTTTTTCTTGCTCTTGAGGCCATCGCCCACTTCGGTCTGCATCGTGTTGGCTGCAGCCAGCACGATCGAGCCGTCGGCGGTGAAGACCTGGGCATACAGGTGCTGGCCGGTGCGCAGCACGGTCAGGCGCGGCACGCCGAGTTCACGGATATGCGAACGCGTGGATTTGGCACGGCGCAAGCGGGCGGTATTCTTGATGCTGCTCATGATCTTGATCCTTGGGAAGCGGATAGGCCCGATTAGGCCTTCTTGGCTTCCTTGCGAATGATGGTTTCGTCGGAGTACTTCACGCCCTTGCCCTTATAAGGTTCCGGCGGACGGAACGCGCGGATCTTCGCCGCAACTTCACCGACGCGCTGCTTGTCGGCGCCCGAAACGAGAATTTCGGTCTGGGTCGGGGTAGTAATGGTGATGCCTTCCGGCGCTGCGAACACGACCGGGTGCGAAAAACCGAGCGCGAGATTCAGATCGCTACCCTGCATCGAGGCGCGGTAACCGACACCGACGAGATCGAGCTTTCGCACGAAACCCTCGCTGACACCATGCACCATGTTGGCGATGATGGCGCGCAGGGTACCAGTCAGTGGAATGAGTGCATCGTTGTTGGCCGAGAGCTGGGCATTGCCATCTTCGATCTTGACTTCGATGCCCGCCGGCTTGGCGATAGACAGAGTTCCTTTCGGACCCTTGACGCTCACGCTGTCGGGCTGGATATTGAATTCGATGCCCTTCGAGAAGGTGATCGGTTTTTTGGCGACACGAGACATGGGCGAGCTCTCCTTACGCCACGAAGCACAGGACTTCGCCGCCGACGCCAAGTTGGCGCGCCTGCGTATCGGTCATGATGCCCTTGGAGGTTGAAATGATGGCGACGCCGAGGCCGCCGAGCACTTTCGGCAAGGCTTCCTTGCCACGGTACTGACGC
>JANLSB010000532.1:0-4774 GCA_031362125.1 Lysobacterales bacterium
TGCGCGTTACAGGAATCGTGCTGATCGTCGGTTGGCTGGCGCTCGCCGCCTTCCAGAACCATTGGCGGCTGCGACAACTCGCGGTCCGCGCGAAGCAGGCCGAACTCGCCGCGCTGCAGGCCCGGGTGCGCCCGCACTTCCTGTTCAACACGCTCAATACCGGCGCGGCGCTGGTGCATCACCGACCCGATGAGGCCGAGCACCTGCTGCTGGATCTCGCCGACCTGTTCCGCGCTGCGCTCGGCGGCGCACGCGAGATACCGCTGACCGAGGAAATCGCGCTGATCGAGCGTTATCTCGAAATCGAATCGCTGCGCTTCCGCGAGCGCCTGCGCGTGCGTTGGACGCGGCCCGACCCGATGCCTGACACGCAGGTGCCCGCGCTGTCGCTGCAACCGCTGGTCGAAAACGCGATCAAACACGGCATCGAACGGATCCCCGGCGGCGGCGAGATCGACATCCGTATCGACAGCGACGAAGCCGGCGTGGTCATCGTGATCTCGAATCCGATGCCCGCCGAGCCTGCAGGCGTTTCGACCGGTCACAACGTCGGTCTGCCGGCATCGCTGGCGCAGATCGAGGCTTACACAGATGGCCGCGGCAGCGTAGTGGCGAGCGCTGCCGACGGGCGGTTCACGGTGACGGTGAAACTGCCGTCGAATACCTGATCGGCGCAGCCACCAGTATCATGCGATGACTTCGTAACACGGACGGTACGAACCGGAAATCTTCATCCGGCGCTGTTCGACGAACGCGCGCAACAGCGCATCCAGCGACTGCATCATGTCGGTGTCGCCATGGATCTTGAACGGCCCGTGCTCCTCGATCCGCCGCAACCCGTCTTCCTTCACGTTACCCGCGACGATGCCCGAAAACGCGCGACGCAGATCGGCCGCGAGTTCATGCGGTTTGCGTCCATGGTGAAGATCGAGCGCGGCCATGGCTTCGTGGGTCGGGATGAACGGCTGCTGGAACGCCAGCGGAATCTCCAGCGACCAGTTGAAGAAGAACGAATCCTTTTCGACGATGCGGTACTCGCGCACTTTGCGGATCCCCGTCGCCATGCGCTTCGATACGTTTGCCGGATCATTGACGATGATTTCGTAGCGCGACGTCGCGGCATCGCCAAGCGTCAAGCGCAGGAACTTGTCGATCTGCTCGAAATACGGCGCCGACGACGCAGGACCGGTGAGAATCAACGGGAACGGCAGCGAGGCGTTCTCCTCGCGCAGCAGGATGCCGAGCAGATACAGGATTTCCTCGGCGGTGCCGACGCCGCCGGGGAACACGATGATGCCGTGGCCCATGCGCACGAAGGCTTCGAGACGCTTCTCGATGTCCGGCATGATCACCAGATGGTTCACGATCGGGTTCGGCGATTCGGCGGCGATGATTCCCGGCTCGGTGATGCCGATGTAGCGCATGCGGCGATGGCGCTGCTTGGCATGGGCGATGGTCGCTCCCTTCATCGGCCCCTTCATCGCACCCGGGCCGCAGCCGGTGCAGATGTCCAGCCCGCGCAGACCCAGCTCGTAGCCGACCTGTTTGGTGTACAGATATTCGTCGCGGTTGATCGAGTGCCCGCCCCAGCAGACCACCAGATTCGGATCGATCGGGTGCAGGATGCGCGCGTTGCGCAGCAGCCCGAACACCGCATCGGTGATGCCTTCGGACTTCGACAGATCGCGATTGCCGTGACCATCCTCTCGCAGCTCGATCGCGGTATAGGCCAGATCGCGGACCACCGCGAACAGCAGTTCGGCGACGCCGCGGATGATCTCGCCGTCGACGAAGGCCATCGCCGGCGCCTTGACCAGATCGATGCGCACACCGCGATCCTGCTGCAGCACCTGGATGTCGAAATCGGGATACAGCTCCGCCGCAGCGCGCGGGTCGTCGGAGGCGCTGCCGCTGGTCAACACCGCCAGCGCGCAGCGGCGCAGCAGATCGTGCATGCCGCCGGTCGACGCATCGCGCAGACGCGCGACCTCGTCGCGGGACAGGATATCGAGACCGCCGCGCGGATAAATGTGCGCGTCGACAGTGGGAAGTATGGATGTAGAGGAATCGTTCATTGCGCTTTTCTTTTCGTCGTTGTTTGTCGTACCGACTTTATCGCAGGGGAGTCGCGATTGACAGCTGGCGGATAACCGTTCACAACGCCGGAAACGACAGTGGCCGGGTTTCCCCGGCCACTGTCCTGTTGCGTCGTGCTGCTGCGGATCAGAACGTGTACTTCAGTGTCAGCTGGGCAGCCCACTGCGATTCGGCGCGTTCCTGGCGGGTCACGAAGTCTTCGGTGGTGCCGACGACGTACTCATAACGACCGGCATTGATGCCGCCGTAGTTGATGAAGCTGCGGTTGAGCGGGAAGCCGATCTCATCGGTTCGGCCCCATTTCTTGTTCAACAGGTTGCCGACGTTGAGCACATCGAGCGTCACGATGAACTTGTTCTTGTCGAAGAAGCCCGGAAATTCCTGACTCACGCGCAGGTCGAAGGTATTGACGAAGCGCGAGAAGGCTTCGTTGCGCTTGACCACGCCACCGATGTTGCGACGCAGCTCGGGATTGGCGTTGACGATTGCCCAGAACGCGGCCTCTTCGTCGGCGGAACCGTTGCCGTTGAGATCGCGGAAGGTCACGGTGTTGTCGCCCGGATTCGGGATATACATCAGGTCGTTGCCGCCGACGCCGTCGCCGTTGATGTCGTTGATGTAGGTCCAACTGTAGGGCTTGCCCTTGCGGCCTTCATAGAACAGGCCGACCGAGGTCTTGTTCTCGCCGAAGAACGCGTGCTGCCACTGCAGACTGGCGATGAACCGGTCCCGGTTGACATAGTTGGAGCGCGAAGCCACGTCTTCGTTCGGATCGAACGAAGAGCGGTTGAGCCAGTTCGAGTTCGAGGTCGACGACGTCAATGGGTTGACGTCGGAGGCTTCGGTGTAGCTGTAGGCCAGCGACCACGCCCAATCGTTGATCATCGGGCGCTGCAAACCGATGGTCAGGTTGTCGCCACGGCCCTTGCTGGTGTTGTCGGCGATGATCACGTTGTTGAACGCCGCGTTGCTTCCACCGCGGGTACGGAAGCCGGTACAGGTCGCACCCGTGGTGACGGTGCCACCGGTCGTGGTCCAGCAGGCCGGGTTGTAACCCTGAGTGGTGTAGAACAGCTGGCGTCCGTCCGGGCCGATGCGGGTGGCGTCGCCGAGGTTCAGGAAGCGATAGTTGATACCGTCATTGACCTGGGTCATCACGTATTCGGCGCTGAACACCATGTCCCACCACGGCAGCTGGTGCTCGAACGCGAGATTGGCCTTCCACACCGACGGCTGACGCAGATCGGAGGAGATGAAGTCGACGTTCGCGGTCGGCGGGGTACCGGCCAGGGCCGGCTGGCTGTTCGGGTTGGCACTGAAGGTGCCGGCTGGGCATACGATTCCGAACGAACCGCCGCAACCGATGATGCGGGTGGCGATACCGGTGTTGGAGTACGGGTTCGACAGCCACACATTGGCGGCAGCGCCCTGGAACAGGCCGACACCACCGCGGAGTTGGGTCTGGCGCTCAGTGGCGAAGGTGTAGTTGAAACCGAAGCGCGGCTGCACCAGTTCCTTGCCGTCGATGGTCACGTCGTTGCGGACACCGAAGCCTCCGGTGCGACGACCAGCGACGATTGCACCCACTGGCGCGGAGGCGGCAGCGTTGAACGTGGGCTTCTCTCCGACGCTGGGCATATCGACGCGGACGCCGTAGGAAAGCGTCAGCTTGTCATTGACGACCCAGGTGTCCTGCAGGAACAGGCCGAGATTCTTCAGCGTCCAGTTGGCGGCACCATCATCGACGGTGAAACCCGGCGCGCCGACCTGCACCTGATAGTTGGTCGGACGGCCGATACGGAAGTTGTAAAGCACCGCAGCATCGAGCACCGACTGCGCCGAAGTCGAACAGTTGACGGTACCGCCCGGGATCGCGGGATCGACATAGGTGATCGTAGGCGAGCTGTTGACGCAACCGAAGGTGTAATTGCCCTTGGTGTCCTGCAGGAATGCGTTGAAGACTTCGTTCTTGTCGTAGTCGGCGCCGAACTTCAGGGTGTGGTCGCCCACGTACAAGTTGCCGGCCAGGAACACGTTGGTGGTCTTGGTGTCGAGTTCGTTGAAGTGACGGCTGCGCTCGGTACCGGAGACCAGGCTGGTGTTGCCCGTCAACAGGCCTGCAGCGGCTGTCGGGCGCGGAAAGCTCAGCGAGATCTGCGGCAGGTCGGCGTTGTTCTGCGGGACGCTGTCGTAGGTGCGGTAGGAGACCTTGGCTTCTGTGGAGAAGCTGTCGGACCAATCAGCGAACCACTCGCCGACCCAGGTCTCGAATTCCTTGCCCTGGTTGTACCACTGCGAGGACAACGACAGACTGCGGATGCCGAAGCCGGGCAGGAACGGCTCGTTCTGCTTGGTCTTGTTGTAGCGCAAGCTGAGACGCTGGGTATCGCTGATGTTCCAGTCGACCTTGAACAGCGCGTCCTTCACCCGGGTCTCGAAACCGCTCGGAATTTGCGAAGAGCCGACATTGATGCCGTAGGCGGTGTTGGCCAGCGTGCTGTACTGGTTGATCAGCGTCTGGGTCAGATTCACGGTGCTGCCGGCGCCGGCGCCGATCGGGCCGAAATCCGGTGCGGTCTTGGTCTGGGTGAAATCTTCATACGCGGCGAAGAAGAACAGCCGGTCCTTGATGATCGGGCCGCCGACGGTGAAGCCCCAGGTCTCTTCTTCGAACGGG
>JANLSB010000620.1:0-4521 GCA_031362125.1 Lysobacterales bacterium
CGAACCGTCGGCGTTCACCGAATACCATTCCCCGGTATAGAACGGCGCGGCGAAACGGCCGAACTTGCGTACCGAATTGAACATCAGCCGTTCCGGGCTGACCCAATGGAACGCGCCGACGCTTTTCTCGTTCGGCAACTGGTTGATCTTCACGATCCCCAGATCGCGCGTGCGCAGCACCGTCAGCACATCCTGGCCGTCGCGGTCGACGGTCAGGGCCAGATATTCGCCGGTTGGCGAAATCTTCACGCTGCTGTAGGTGGGGTTGCGGACGAAATCGATGACTGGAATCTCGGGCTCCGCGGCCTGCGCAAACATAGGGGAGCAGGCCAGCGTGAGCGCAAGGATGGTTCGGTGCATACGTGTTCCCCGGAACGAGAAGAGACATCGGCAGGCCATGCGTGCGGCGGCTACCGACCGCGCACCCCGTGCGATCCTACAACACAACCGCAGCATTCGGCGTCCGTGTACGTACGCGATATCTTGACGACCGGTGGATTCGCCGAACAGCGTCTCCCCAAGCCGGTGCCGCTGTCGTTTCGTTTCGATGCATTTACAACTTCGGAATTCCGGCGGCGAACCAACTACCGCCCGCATTGAGGATGAGCAGCACGGGATTCGTGCAGGGGCTGGGCGGCAGCGGCGTCAACGCATCCCTGATTTCGAAAATCGCCGTCGGGTTCCAACGCCACGAGCCCGGTATCGTGGAAGTGGACATGACAACGCTCCTCAGTCTCGTGGATGAGATGGAGTGAAGCCGTCAAGGCCGTTCCGATGTCGTGTCGCGGGCAGTGCGCCTCCTCGAAGTCGATTCAAGGAGGCGCATGGATACCGGCCCGATCGGCCACCCCATTGCGGATACGAACCGCAGGACGGTTTATTCCATCGGATATCGGCAAAGACGCGGGAACCCTGGACGAGGAACGTCGCCCATGCGTCGATCGCGATCCGGGCACGCGGTTCCGTATCGACGCCCCCCTCGATCAACAGCAGCGCGACGCCCCGCGCCCGTAGCGCGCTTCCAGACGATTGGCGAAGAACGTCTCACGGCTCATCGGCGATGTTTCCGGATGCGACTGGCGCATGTGCGCCAGGTAGCGGTCGTAATCCGGCACGCCGACGGTCAGTCGCGCGGTCTGTACCAGGAAGCGCCACAGCGCGCGCAGGCGGTCAGCGAACGGCATCGAAAGCGACATGCTGCGTCTCCTGTGCGGTCGGCTGCGCGTGCCGGCGTGCGGTCAGCACGGCGCGGATGCCGAACACCACCATCAGCGTCACCACGCTCATGAACAGCACGCACAGCGCCGCGTCGAGCTGGTTGTTGAACACGATGCGCTCCATGTCCTTGAGCGATTTCGCGGGCGCCAACAGTTCGCCGGACGCCAGCGCCGTACCGAACTTGTCGGCGTTGGCCAAGAAGCCGATCTTCGGGTCGGCATGGAAGAGTTTCTGCCAGCCTGCGGTCATCGTGCACACCAGCAGCCATACGGTGGGCAGCAGCGGAATCCACAGATAGCGTTCGCGTTTCATCTTCGCGATGGCCACGCAAACGAAGATCATCGCCATGCTGGCCAGCATCTGGTTGGCGATGCCGAACAGCGGCCACAGCGTATTGATGCCGCCCAGCGGATCGACCACCCCCTGATACAGGAACCAGCCCCAGCCCGAGACCGCAAGGCCGGTGCACACGATGTTTGCGGTCCAGCTTTCGGTACGGCGGAACGGCGCGTACACCACGCCGATCACTTCCTGGATCATGAACCGTGCGACCCGGGTGCCGGCGTCGATGGTGGTGAGAATGAACAACGCTTCGAACAGAATCGCGTAGTGGTACCAGAACGCCATCATCCCGCTGCCGCCGATCATCCCGTGCAGGATCTGCGCCATGCCCACCGCCAGGGTCGGCGCGCCGCCGGTGCGCGACAGCACCGTCGATTCGCCGATCTCGGCTGCGGTCGCGGTCAACATCTCCGGGGTGATCACGAAGCCCCAGCTGGAGATCGCCGCCGCCGCCGATTCGGGCGTGGTGCCGATCAGCGCGGCCGGCGCATTCATCGCGAAATATAGCCCCGGATCGAGCACGCAGGCGGCGATCAGCGCCATCACCGCCACGAACGCCTCCATCAGCATGCCGCCGTAACCGATCAGCCGCGCATCGCGCTCGTTTTCCAGCATTTTCGGCGTGGTGCCGCTGCTGATCAGCGCGTGGAACCCGGAGATCGCGCCGCACGCGATGGTGATGAACAGGAACGGAAACAACGTGCCCGAGAACACCGGCCCGGTGCCGTCGATGAACTTGGTCACCGCCGGCATCTTCAGCTCCGGCATCGCGAACAGAATCGCGATCGCCAACAGCACGACCGTGCCGATCTTCAGGAACGTGCTGAGGTAGTCGCGCGGCGCCAGCAGCAGCCACACCGGCAGCACTGCGGCCACGAAGCCGTAGACGATCAACATCCACGCCAGCGCCTTGCCCTCGAAGGTGAACATCGGGCCCCACGTCGGCGACGCCGCCACCGATTCGCCCAGCCAGATCGACGCCAGCAGCAGCACCAGACCAATGATCGACACCTCCATGATCCGTCCCGGCCGCAGCCAGCGCAGATACACGCCCATCAACAGCGCGATCGGGATGGTCATCGCCACCGTGAACGTGCCCCACGGACTGATCGCCAGCGCCTTCACCACCACCAGCCCCAGCACCGCCAGCAGAATCACCATGATCGCCAGAATGCCGATCATCGCCGTCAGCCCGGCGGCATTGCCCATTTCGCTGCGGATCATGTCGCCCAGCGAGCGCCCGTCTCGCCGCGTTGACAGGAACAGCACCATGAAATCCTGCACCGCACCGGCGAACACCACCCCGAACAGGATCCACAGCATCCCCGGCAGATAGCCCATCTGCGCCGCCAGCACCGGTCCCACCAACGGCCCCGCGCCCGCGATCGCCGCGAAATGATGGCCGAACAGCACGCGCTTGTCGGTGGGCACGTAATCCAGCCCATCGTTGCGCCGCCATGCCGGCGTCGCCCGGGTGCCGTCCAATCGCAGCGCGTACTCCGCGATGTACTTGGAATAGAAGCGGTAGCCGATCGCGAAGACCGACACCGCCGCCGCCACGATCCAGAACGCACTGATGGTCTCGCCACGCGACAACGCCACCGTACCCAGGCAGTACGCCGCGAACAGCGACAACAGCCCCCAGCCCACGGTCTTGACCATCGCCATGCCCCACTCCCTGAATGCGCGGCCGCCCCGGCCGAAGCCGGAAGAGTGGCCCGGATGGCCGGGCGGGTCAATCGAGGGGCTCTCCGCTTTCGTAGGAGGGCCTTCAGGCCCGAGCTCTCGATCCTCCAGCCGTCCCATCGTTGTTCCGTCGAAGGGGCGACCTTGAACTTGCCCGCCGCATGCACGTATGCAGAAACGATGGGCGCAAAAAAACGCCTGCCTGTCGGGTGCGGTATTCCGCCTAGCTAATTAAGGTGTGTTCAGCACCTGCCGCGACTGTAGGGCAGGGCCGGCAGAGGGTCAGTCCATCGCACGCGGCAACCTCAACTCTGTCATCCCGAGCCGAAAGCGAGGGATCTGCTTTCCATGCACCGCACAGCTTAGAACCCTCCCGCCTTGTGGCTTAAGCCGGTATCCTGCTCGATCCGATGGAGTTGTTTGCGGCTTATGAGAGTCTCCGAAAAGCAGCTTGAAGACGAACTGATCGAGAAGCTTGAGGCGTTGAAGTACGTCTATCGTGCAGATATCCAAGACCGCGCTTCGCTCGAACAGAATTTCCGCGAAAAATTCGAAGCGCTGAACCGCGTCAAGCTGACGGACGCCGAGTTCTATCGTCTTCTCGACGAAATCGTCACCCATGACGTCTTCAAGGCCGCGCAATCGTTGCGGAGCCGGAACGCCTTCACTCGTGAAGACGGCACGCCACTGAACTACACGCTGGTGAATCTCAAGGACTGGTGCAAAAACCACTTCGAGGTCATCCACCAGCTCCGGATCAACACCAACAACAGCCACCACCGTTACGATGTCATCGTGCTGATCAACGGTGTGCCCGTGGTGCAGATCGAGTTGAAGACCCTCGGCATCAGTCCCCGCCGGGCGATGGAGCAGATCGTCGAATACAAGAACGACGCTGGCAACGGCTACACCAAGACGCTGCTCTGCTTCATGCAGCTCTTCATCGTCAGCAATCGCGACCGCACCTACTACTTCGCGAACAACAACGCCCGCCACTTCTCTTTCAATGCCGAAGAGCGCTTTCTGCCCGTCTATGAGTTCGCGGACGAGGACAACCGAAAGATCACACAGCTCGGCGCCTTCGCCGAGCGTTTCCTGAAGAAGTGCGACCTCGGCCAGACCATCAGCCGCTACATGGTGCTGCTCGCGGGCGAGCAAAAGCTCATGATCATGCGGCCCGACCAGGTCTATGCTGTGCAGCGCATGGTGAAGTGCATCGACGAGGACAACGGCAACGGCTATATCTGGCACACCACCGGCAGCGGCAAGACGCTC
>JANLSB010000629.1:0-1783 GCA_031362125.1 Lysobacterales bacterium
GCCGTCGACCGCATGGTCGACGAGCGCCTCACGCCGCTGGCGGCGGAGGTCTGAGTGGCAGCGAGCTTTCTCTTCTACGATCTGGAAACCTTCGGTACCGACCCGCGCCGCAGCCGGATCGCGCAGTTCGCCGCGATCCGCACCGATACCGATCTCAGTCCGATCGACGAGCCCTGGGATTTTTTCGTCAAGCCCGCCGACGATCTGCTGCCTTCGCCCACCGCGACGCTGATCACCGGCATCACCCCGCAGCATGCGCAGCGCGAAGGCGTGAACGAAGCCGACGCCTTTGCCCGGATCTCCGAGGCGATGGCGACGCCCGAGACCTGCACGCTGGGTTACAACTCGCTGCGTTTCGACGACGAGTTCGTCAGATATGGTTTTTTCCGAAATTTCCACGACCCCTACGAACGCGAATGGCACGCCGGCAATTCGCGCTGGGATCTGCTGGATGTGATGCGGCTGGCGCATGCGCTGCGCCCGGACGGCATCGTCTGGCCGCTGCGCGAGGATGGCGCACCGTCGTTCAAGCTCGAACATCTCGCAGCCGCGAACGGCGTACGCGAAGGCGATGCGCACGAAGCGCTGTCCGACGTACGCGCGCTGATCGGCATGGCGCGCAAGCTCAAACAGGCGCAGCCGAAACTGTGGGACTACACGCTGAAGCTGCGCGACAAGAAATTCGCCGGCCGGATGCTCGACACGGTGGCGATGACCCCGGTGCTGCACGTGTCGCAGCGCTTCCCCGCGTCACGGCTTTGCGCCGCAATAGTAATTCCGCTGATCCGTCATCCGAAGATCGACAACCGCATCGTGGTGTTCGATCTGCACGAAGCGCCGGATGCCCTGCTGACACTCGATGCCGACGAGATCATGGACCGGCTTTACACGCCCGCCGCCGATCTGCCGCCGGGCGAGGCGCGGATCCCGCTGAAAGAAGTCCATCTCAACCGCAGCCCGATGCTGATCGAATGGGCGCATCTGCGCGACGCGGATTTCGAGCGGCTGCGGATCGACCCCGCACTGGCCGAAGCGCGTGCGGAACAGCTGCGCGATGCAGGTCCGGCGCTGGCCGAAAAGATCCGCCGCATCTATGCCGACCGCACCCCGCCCGAAACCCTGGACGTGGACGGCTCGCTCTACGATGGTTTCCTGTTGGACGGCGAAAAGCGCAAATTCGCCGAAGTGCGCAGCACGCCGCCGACCGCACTGGCGCAGCGCGACTTTGCGTTCAAGGACGCGCGGCTGCCGGAGCTGCTGTTCCGCTATCGCGCGCGCAACTGGCCGGACACTCTGTCGATCGCCGACGCGCAGCGCTGGAACGAATACCGCCGCACGCGCCTCACCGAAGATCGTGGCCTGTCCGAATTCACGTTCGACACCCATCGCGCCGAGATCGCGGCGCTGCGTCTGGCGCATGCCGACGACGGCCATGCACAGGCGCTGCTCGATCAGCTACAGGCCTGGGCACAGACCCTGGAGACCGGACTCGCATGAGCACTTATTTTTCCGAGCGCAGCTTCAAGTTCCTGCGCGCCCTCGCCCGCCACAACGATCGCGAATGGTTCCATGCGCACAAGCAGGACTATGAGCAATATGTGCGCGCGCCGTTCCTGGCATTGATCACCGACCTTGCGCCCGCAGTGCTCGAAGTCAGCGAACACTATCGCGCCGACCCGAAGACCGTCGGCGGTTCGCTGTTCCGCATACATCGCGATACGCGTTTCTCCGGCGACAAGGCACCGTACAAATTGTGGCAGGGCGCGCGCCTGTTCCACGCGCG
>JANLSB010000660.1:0-3939 GCA_031362125.1 Lysobacterales bacterium
GCTTACGAACTGTCCGAAGACGTGCGCCTGGTCGCCAATCTCGGCCGCGGCTTCCGCGCGCCGAATATTTTCGATCTCGGCGTGTTCGGGCCGCGCCCGGGCAACCGTTACAGCGCGCCCAATCCCGATCTCAAGCCCGAGTACATCACCAGCGTGGATATGGGAGTGAAGTTCGGCACCGAAACGGTCAGCGGCGAGGTCATCGCGTTCCGGTCGAACTATCGCGACAAGATCACCAGCGTGCTCACCGGCAATCTGGTCGGTACTGCGCTGGAAGTGCAGAACCGCAACGTCGCACGGCTGGATCTGTGGGGCATCGAAGCCGGTGCGCGCTACCGCATGCCGTCTCCCGACCTGGAGCTGTACGCAACCGCCACCTGGACCCGCGGCGACGAGGACACCGACACCGGCAGCATGCCGGCAGACCGCATTCCGCCGCTCTTCGGGAAGCTGGTCGCACGCTGGCAGCTGCGTGATACTCTCGGAATAGAAGCCTATGGTTTGTACGCGACGCGCCAGGATCGCCTCAGTTCGCGCGACCTGATCGACCCGCGGATCAATCCTGACGGCACTGCGGGCTGGGCGACGCTGAATGCACGCGTCGCCTGGCGCGCGAATGAGCACATGGACCTGTCGCTGCGTGCCGAAAATCTCGGCGACAAACAATATCGTGAGCACGGTTCGGGTCTCGACGAACCGGGCCGGAATTTCATTCTCACCGTCGATTACCGCTTCTGAGCCCTCACCGACATGCCCATACGCCGTTCACCCATGACTTTCGTTCTTGTTTCGATCGCCGTCTGCGGTCTCGCTGTGGTCGCGCCCACAACGCTCATGGCCGCCGAAGGTTCGCAACCTGAAATGGAAACGATGCGGGAGCCGATCCGCCGTGACGACAGTTTCAAATTGCCGGCAGGGCAGGCCATCCAGGTCGAGAATCCCTATGGCAGCATCTACCTCCGTTTCGGCGGTTATGAAGATCAACTGGATATCCGTTCGACCGTGCAGCAGCCGGAGGGCGCCGCTGCCATCTCGTTCCAACCCGCCGTGCGCGACGGGCGTTTCGAGGTCGTGCCGCGTCTTCCGGACGGCGTCGCGCTGGCCCAGGTTCAGCGTATCGATCTGGTGCTCTACGTGCCGAAGGATCATCCGGTGACGGCCCGCAGCGTGTCCGGCGTGGTCGAGAGCCGCGGTTTGAAATCCGATATCGATCTGGCCAGTGAGACCGGCGACATCGCGGTCCGCGGTACCGAGGGCACCGTGCAGGCGCGCACCCGCGACAGCAAGATCGAGGTCACGCTGGAAGGCCGTGCGCGGCCCGGTTCGATCCAGCGCCTGACCAGCCGTACCGGCAACATCGCGGTCATCGTCAGCGACACGCTGGATGCGGAAGTGCGCATGTCCACGTCGCAACAGTTCGCCACCGATTATTCCCTGACCGTCGAGCATCTCGACGGCAAGGAGCCCAACAAGATCGCCACTGCCCTGGTCGGCACGCCGAAACCCGGGAAGGAGAAGGCGCAGCTCTTATTGGAAAGTCTGGTGAGCGAGATCCGTCTCGTCCGAAGAGGTGTGTTTATCGATCCCGAATAAGCGTCATTCGATTGCATACGGCGGGCCGGATGTCCGCCGATGCCACGAGATGCCGCATCTTGTCGCGTTTGCTTCAGAAGTACCTGCTCCTAAAGCGTAAGACCGAGCGATTCCGCAGTAATCACATTCATGTGTTGAGGGCTCAGCAATGAAACGAACGATATTGAAAAACACGTTGAAAGCGGCGGCGATCCTGCTGCTGTTGCCGTGCGCCGTCATGGCGGCGCCGCCCACCGGCGGCAAGGTCAACACCACCCGTCCGCAGATCGGACAGCCGGTGACGCCGTACAGCGTCAACGTCGATCTGCGCAATCTGCCGAAGGCGGCACCATGGAGCCCGGGCATGGGCATCCGTGAAGCGCATCGCCGCGTTTATCGCCCGATCGGCAGCGTCCTGCCGCACGCACCCGCCGACAAGGCGACCGCGGCCGACCGTCTGCCCGAGCTGCAGAAACTCTGGGACGAATCGCCGCGCGCGAGTCGCGCCAAGGCCAGCATCCGCAGCCGCGTCAGCATCAACAACCCGAACACCGGCGTCAGCCCCGGCGACCCGGTGGTCGAAGTCGGCGCGAACCACGTGATCTACGCCGTCAACGGCACCTCGACCACGTTCAAGGTCTACGACAAGGCCGGCACGCTGTTGTCCGGTCCGACCTCGTTCGGCTCGCTGGCGCCTGCGGGCACCGCCTGCGCCGCCGACGGCGGCGACCCGATTGTGCTGTGGGACCGTCAGGCTGGCCGCTGGTTCATGCTGGTGCTGGATAGCTCCAACCTCTGCGCTTACGTGTCGAAGACCTCCGACCCGGTCACGGGTGGCTGGTGGGCATACAACTACGCGACGCCAGCGTTGCCCGACTACCCGCATTGCGGCGTTTGGGGCGACTCTTACGTTTGCGGCGACAACGAAGGCGGCGCGCAGCAGAGCCTGTATGCGTTCGATCGCGCGAACATGCTCAACGGCGCCACCGCGCGTCCGGCGCAGCGCTTCGCCAGCATCCCGAAACTCGCGGGTTATGGTTTCCAGATCGTCACTCCGGTGACGTTCTACGGCAGCACTGCCGCGCCTGCGGGTCGCAAACAAATCCTCGCCCGTCACAACGACGATGAGGCGCATGCCGGTGCCGCTGCGAACGGGACCCAGGACTTCATCGAACTGTTCGAACTCAATGTCGACTGGACCACCCCGGCGAACAGCAGCATCACCACGCTGCCGCAGATTCCGATCACCGAGTTCAACAGCTGGTTCCGCAACTACAGCACGTTCGCCACCGTGCCTCAGCCGGGTTCCACCTCGTTGCTCGACCCGATCCGCGAAGTGCTGTTGAACCAATTGTCGTATCGCAACCTCGGCAGCTATGAAGCGATCGTCGGCACCTTCGCCACCAACCAGAACGCGGCCCGCACCGGTACCGTGGTCGACTCAGGCGTACGCTGGTTCGAACTGCGCCGGATCGGCGCCGGCAACTGGACACTGTTCCAGGAAGGTACGTTCAGCCCGGGCGATACCAGCACCCATCACCTGATGGGTACGGCGGCGATGGACAAGTTCGGCAACATCGGCATGGGTTACAACGTCACCAAGACGACGACTCCGACCAAGTTCGCCACGCTCGGCTATACCGGCCGCACCGTGTCGGATGCCGCTGGCGTCATGTCCCTCGGTGAGAATGAAGTCGCCGTCGGCGCCGCTGCCGAGACTTCCGGCCGCTGGGGCGACTACTACCAGATGACCGTTGACCCGGTGGACGACTGCACCTTCTGGTTCGTCGGCATGTACCGTCCCGCCGGCAGTTGGCAGACCCGCATCCAGGACTTCAAATTCCCGGCCTGCAGCGGCGTCACCACGTACACGATCTCCGGCACCGTCACCACCGCCGCAAGCGTCGGCATCAGCGGCGTGACGGTCAGCAACGGCAGCACGAGCGCCACCACCAATGCCAGTGGCGCCTACACGCTGTCCGGCGTGGCCAATGGCACCTACACGCTGACCCCGTCGCTGAGCGGTTATACGTTCTCTCCGGTCAACCGCAGCGTCACGGTCAGCAGTGCGAACGTCAGCGGACAGAACTTCACCGGCACGCCGCCGGCCAACGTTCCGCCGGTCGCGAACTTCACGTTCACCACCAGCGCGTTGACCGCCAACTTCACCGACACCTCCACCGACAGCGACGGCACCATCGCATCGCGCAGCTGGAACTTCGGCGACAGCACCACCTCCACCGCGACCAGCCCGAGCAAGACCTACGCCGCAGCCGGTACCTACACGGTGACCCTCACCGTGACCGACAACGGCGGCGCGACCAACACCAGGACCAGTTCGGTCACGGTGACGGCGGGCGGCGGCGG
>JANLSB010000667.1:0-3168 GCA_031362125.1 Lysobacterales bacterium
AACGCGGCAAGGTCCGCGACGTGTATCCGGTGGGCGACGATCACTTGCTGATCGTCACTACGGACCGCATCTCCGCCTTCGACTGCGTCCTCGCCTCGGGCATTCCCGGCAAGGGGCGCGTGCTCACCCAAATGTCGCTCTTCTGGTTCGACCTGTTGCGCGATCTGGTGCCCAATCACTTAGTGAGTGCCTCGGTGGACCACGTGCCGGGCCTTAGCGCGGCCGATCGCGTCTTGCTGGAGGGGCGCATCATGTACGCGCATAAGTGCGCCATGATCGACGTCGAGTGCGTCGCTCGCGGCTACCTGGTCGGCAGCGGCTGGAAGGACTATCAGCGCACCGGCCGGGTCAGCGGCATCACGCTTCCGGACGGGCTGCGTCAAGCGGAACAACTGCCGGAGCCGATCTTCACGCCGTCGACGAAAGCGGCCGTGGGCGACCACGACGAGAACATCGACTTCGACACCATGGTGAAGACCGTCGGCGCCGAACTGGCCGAGCAGGTGCGCGACGCTACCCTGCGCATCTACGCCTACGCCGCCGCCTACGCCGCCCATCGCGGCATCCTGCTGGCCGATACCAAGTTCGAGTTCGGCACCGACGCCGATGGCCGTCTGTACGTGATGGACGAAATGCTGACCCCGGACTCGTCGCGCTATTGGCCGGCCGATCAATACGAAGTGGGCATCAGCCCGCCGAACTACGACAAGCAGTTCGTCCGCGACTATCTGGAATCGCTGGACTGGAACAAGACCGCGCCGGGCCCGCGTTTGCCGCAGGATGTGATCGACCGCACGCGCGCGAAGTACGCTGAGGCGTTGCTGCGGTTGGCGGGGATAAGCATCGACTGATGGCTGCCGATACCGCATTCGGTGGACGGCTTGATGCTGCAGATTTCATCGCGGCGCAACGGCTTCATTTATCGGCAGCGAACAGGCGATTCATTAAAATCGACATCGCACTGATCGTTTTAGGCGCGACAATCGTCATTTCAGCGCATCTTAAGGTGATCGAGTCGATTCCCACCGCCTATGTCTCGCTCGGCTGGATGCTACTTGGATCAGGCATCGGCTTGATCCTGCTGCAATGGTCGGTCTCGCGTACGTTGCAGCCCCGCGCATGGAGGCGCATATTCGCTCAGCAAAAAGCGATGCATGAAGAATTCACATATCGAGTCGACGACTCCGGTTTATATGTGTCAACGCCGCTCGGCCAAGCGCACCGCCCCTGGGAGAATTTTCTGCGCTATCGAGAAAACGACGCCTTGTTCTTGCTTTACCACTCTGATGTGACGTTCGAACTTTTACCCAAACGATGGTTCGCAGACGATACTGGGCTGAACGCGTTCAGTGCCGAAGTGGCGCGAAGAATATCCAGATAATGCGTCAGCCATAGCATCACGCATATAGCCATCGAACATCTTCCCACCCCACGCCGGGATCTCTTATGAATACCATTGCAGAGCAACAAAAAGCCGACCGCTCCATCGACCGTTGGTTCGCCAATTATTCCAGCGATCACCAAAACCCGACGAACCAGAAAATCCACTACATCGCGGTGCCGCTGATCCTCTGGAGTGTGACCGCGTTGCTGTGGTGCATCCCGGTGCCCGGCAGCTGGTTCGGCGTCGGCTTCTGGGCGGCGATGGCGGCCTTCGCCGCTTGGATGTTCTATTACCGCGCCGCGCGCGCGATCGGCTTCGGCATGCTTGCGGTGCTCATCGCGCTGCTGTGGATCAACCGCTGGCTGCACGCGGCGATCGGCACCACGCACATGCTGCAGTTGGCCGTCGCCGTATTCGTACTGGCGTGGATCGCGCAGTTCATCGGCCACAAGATCGAAGGCAAGAAACCGAGCTTCCTGACCGACGTGGTCTATCTGATGATCGGTCCGGCGTGGATTCTGAGCAAGATCTATCGCAAGTTCGGCTGGAAGTACTGATGTCGGTGATGGCGGCTGCGCACGCTTCGCTCTCAGCCGGGATGCGAAGACTTGCGGATGCCTGAACATCACTTCAGTCGACGCGACCTGGCGCTCGCGCTGCTGATCTGCATCGTCTGGGCCGGCAATTTCCTCACCTCGGCGCACGCGCTGCGCGAGATCCCGCCGTTTCTGTTCAGTGCGCTGCGGATGTGCATTCTCGCGGTGCTGCTGTGCGCAATCGTCAGACCACCGCCGCGCGCGCAGTGGCCGCGACTGATCGCGGTGGCACTGCTCAACGGCGCGCTGCATTTCGGCACCAGCCTATGGGCGCTGCGCATGGCCGGGGATCTGTCTTCGCCGGCGATCGTGATGCAGAGCTATATCCCGATGTCGGTGCTGCTGGCGTGGTGGCTGCTGGGCGAACGCTTCGCCTGGCGCACCGGTTCGGCGATCGCGCTGAGCTTCGCCGGCGTGCTGGTGCTGGGCTTCGATCCGCTGGTGCTGGATCACCCGGCGTCGCTGGCGATGATGCTGTTCGCGGCGTTCCTGATCGCGCTGGGCACGGTGTTCATGCGCGGTCTCAGCGGCATCGATGCGCTGAACCTGCAGGCATGGACCGCGTTGATCGGCATCGCACCTCTGCTGATCATCAGCGCGCTGATCGAGCCCGGCGGCTTCGCCGCGCTGCGCGATGCGCACTGGAGCAGTTGGAGTGCCGCGCTCTATTCGGCGGTGTTCGCATCGATCATCGGTCACAGCCTGTTCTATCGGCTGGTGCAGCGCCATCCGGTCGCTACCGTCATGCCGTATCTGTTGCTGACGCCGGTGTTCGCGGTCGCACTGGGCATCCTGGTCTGGGGCGATCGTCCCGGACCGCAGCTGTGGATCGGCGGCGCGATGGTGCTAGGCGGCGTGCTGATCATCGCCCTGCGCGCGCGCGCGAAGGCCTTGTCGACGCATTGAAAAGCACGTGCCGTTCAGTTTCACCGCACGGTGGCTGTCCGGTTCATTGAACCGCTTACGTGACTTCATGCTGAGGTTTTCTCATCAGGCTGATGGATCGACGCCTTTCTCCCGGGTTTCGACATGCGCACCTTCCAGAGCAAACTCTTCCGCTATTGCGCGATCACCGCTTGCGCGGTAGTGGTCGCCAATGGCTGTCGCCTTGAACGGCGCCCGATCATCGATGTCGGCAGACTGGTGCCGGCGCAGTACTGTCCCGGCGACACGCTCACCGCGTCCTAC
>JANLSB010000704.1:0-2296 GCA_031362125.1 Lysobacterales bacterium
GCAACTCGCGGCACCGTGGAGGTGTTCCGCGACGGCCGACGCGTGACCACACTGCACCCCGAGAAACGCGAATACGCAAGCGGCAGCCAAGTGATGACCGAAGCCGCCATCCGTCCGGGCGTGAGCCGCGACCTGTTCGTCGCGCTGGGCGAACCGCTCGGCGGCGATGCATGGGCAGTGCGCGTACACATCAAGCCCTTCATCCGCTGGGTCTGGCTGGGCGCGCTAATGATGGCGCTTGGCGGCTTCGTGACCGCAGTGGATCGCCGGTTTCGCAAAACAGCCATGAACCTCTGTCATCCCGAATCAGGCCCAGCAGGTGAGGGATCTGCAGTTCCTGTCACGCAATCAACATCCACAACAGATCCCTCGCCTGCGGCTCGGGATGACAATGTCTTGGGGGTTGCGTGATGCACGCCAAACGCTGGCTACCCTTCGCTGCATTCCTGCTGATCGCCGCACTGCTCGCCACCGGCGTGTGGCTGAGCCGTCGCGACGATCGCGAAGCGCTGCCGTCGCCACTGATCGGCAAGCCCGCGCCCGAGTTCGCACTGCCGGTGCTGCACGAGCCGAACCGCACCGTGACCTCGAAAGAGCTTCGCGGCCAGCCGTATCTGCTGAATGTCTGGGGCAGTTGGTGCGTGGAATGTCAGGTCGAGCATCCCGTCATCACCCGCTTCGCCGAAACCAAGCGGCTGCGCGTGATCGGCTACAACTGGAAGGATGAGCCCGCCGACGCGCTGGCATGGCTGGAACGCTTCAACAACCCGTACTGGCTGGTGTTGGCGGATATCGAAGGCGGGACCGCGATCGACTTCGGTATCTACGGCGCACCGGAGACGTTTCTGATCGACGCCAAGGGCATCGTGCGCTGGAAGCATGTGGGCGCGATGACTGATGCGATCGTCCGCGACGAGCTGCTGCCAGCACTGCAAAGCGCGGAAAGCGGCCGCTGACGATGCCCGCGTCGACCGGCAAACTTCAGCAGACACCGCAGCGGACATCCACCAGGCCCCCGCTCAAACATTGGCTGTGGATGCTCGCGGCGTTCTTCGTCCTGCTGTTCATCACCACCCTGGGCGCGGAGGCTCTGAACTATGCGTATCGCAGTTACACCAAACCAGCCGCGTCCCGCCTGGTCGGACAACCGATACCGGATTTCACGATGCCCACGCTGGGCCATCCCGCACGAATGGTCACGCGCCAGGATCTGCTCGGCGCGCCCTATCTGCTCAGCACGTGGTCGAGATGGTGTTACGGTTGCAAAGAAGAACACCCTACTGTCGCCGGATTCGCCGAAAGCAAACGGATCAAGGTGATCGGTTTCAATATCCAGGACGAAACCGCAGACGCGAATGCATGGCTGAAGCGTTATGGAGATCCGTACGCGTTCACCCTGGTCGACAACACCGGACGCACTGCGAACCGGATGGAAATATTCACCTCACCGCATCATGTCCTGGTCGATGCCAAGGGTGTCGTCCGCTGGAAACGCAGCGCGATCATGGACGAAAAAATGATCCGCAAGGAACTGATGCCCGCCATCGAAACCATGGAACGTCTACCGTGACCGCGATGCACCGCCGCCTTGTCCTCGCACTGTTGTTCATGTTTGCCGCTGCGTCTGCGTTCGCACAGAAAGTCGCCGACCCCGCGCCGCTGCAGTTCCGCGACACCGCCGAAGAACAGCGCTTCCATAATCTGGTCGCAGAATTACGCTGCGTGATGTGCCAGAACCAGTCGCTGGCCGACTCCAACGCGCAGATCGCAGTCGATCTGCGTCACGAAGTCCTCGCGCTGATGCGCGATGGTCGCAGCAACGCGGACGTGCGCGATTTCCTGGTCGCACGCTACGGCGAGTTCGTGCTGTATCGGCCTCGTGTCAGCGGCACCACCTGGCTGTTGTGGTTCGGGCCGCTGCTGTTCGCGCTCGGCGGCGGCTTCGTGGTCTGGCGCCTGCTGCGGCGTGGCGCCAGCACACCGTCGCCCATCGACGACACGCAGGAGTGGTGATGTCTTCTTCCATGATCTTCGCGCTGTTTGGCGCATCGGCCACGCTGCTCGTCTTCGGCATCGTCCTGCGCCCGCTTTGGCGCGCGAAGCGCCTGTCCGCGATGCTGTTGATCGTCGGGCTCACGCTGGCTTCCGCAGGCATCTATCGCCACATCGGCAATCCGATCGCGCTGGATGCCTCGATGGTCGAACGCCCGAAAACGATCGAGCAGGCGCTGATGCAACTCGAACGCAACAGAGAGACGTTTCCGGATCATGAAGGCTGGGTGATGCTGGCCAGCAC
>JANLSB010000716.1:0-2182 GCA_031362125.1 Lysobacterales bacterium
GCACTTCTTCGGCGCGAAGCCTGGCGATCTGCGCATCGAGCTCGCGTACCGGGGTATCGCCGATGATGCGGTCGCGCACACGGCCCTGTCCGTCGATCAGCACCACGGTCGGCCAGGCATCGATGCCATAGTGCTGCCACAGCACCCAATCGGCGTCGTGGGCGATCGGGAAGTCGTGCGGTGTGCGCTGCAGACGCTTCACGACCCGTTTGGGGTCGCGCTCGTGATCGAAGCGCGGGACATGGATCGCCACCACATGCAGGTGCTCACCGTACCGTTTGCGCAGGGTCGCAAGATCGCTGAGCCGCTGCTGGCACCAGGCGGAGCTGGCGTTGACGAAAGCAAGCGCAGTGACCCGCCCGCGCAACTGCCCCATGCGCAGCGGCTTGACCAGATTCAGCCATTCGAGGCTGGCGGGAAATTCGGGGGCGAGCGACATGTCCATTACCTGTGGAGCATCCCTAGTCTGCGTGCGAGCGTCAACATTCCATCATACCTCCGACCGGCCGGCCTTCAGTCGCACGACGATACCGGCCGCCGCCGCATCGACCATCGTCCAGACCTGGCAGAAGTCGTCCGCGCCGCCGGTGTAGGGGTCGGGGACTTCGGCGCCCACGCCCTGCCCGGCCCATTCCAGCAGCAGTGCCGCCTGCCCAATGGCGTCGGCGGGCGCCATCGCCCGCACATCGCGCAACACGCTGCGGTCGGCGCAGAGCAGCCAGTCGAAGTGTTCGAAGTCCGCGGCGCGGAGCTTGCGCGCACGTTGGGCACGGATATCGACCCCGGCAACGGCGGCGACCGCGATGCTGCGGCGGTCCGGAGGCTCGCCGGCATGCCAGCCGCCGGTGCCGGCGGAATCCACCTCCACCCAGTCCAGGCCGCTGCGGTCCAGATGCATGCGGAGGACACCTTCGGCCAAAGGCGAGCGGCAGATATTGCCAAGGCAAACCATCAACAGCCGCACGGTTCAGGCTCCATCCGTCGCCGCGAGAAGACGCTCGGCGCGTTCGAGGTCTTCGGGCGTGTCGATGCCGGGCGGGAACGCCACAGGGGTGATCTCGACCGCGATCCGATACCCGGCTTCGAGCGCACGGAGCTGTTCGAGCGATTCGACCCGTTCCAGCGGCGACGGCGGCAGCGCTGCGAACAGTTTCAGGAACCCGGCGCGATACCCGTAGATGCCGATATGGCGCAGCCAGGGTCCACCTGTCGGCAGCGTCTCGCGGTCGCGGGCGAAGGCGTCGCGCGCCCAAGGCATCGGTGCGCGGCTGAAGTACAGCGCATCACCGCTCGCGGCGCGAACCAGCTTGACCGTGTTCGGGTCGAACAGCGTGGGGATGTCATCGATCGGCGTCGCCAGCGTGCTCATTGGCGCGCCCGAGGCGACCAACGTGTCGGCGACTGCACGGATACCATCCGCGGGCGCGAACGGCTCGTCGCCCTGCAGGTTCACGACCACGGTATCGTCGCTCCAGCCGGCCAGCAACGCGCATTCGGCAAGCCGGTCGGTACCGGACGCGTGATCCGGGGAGGTCATCGCGATCCGTACGCCGCTGTCGGCAAGCGCATCGGCAATGCGAGCGTCGTCGGTCGCGACCCAGACCTCGCGCGCACCCGCAGCCAGCGCGCGGCGCACGACGTGAAGCACCAGCGGCTCGCCGCCGAGCAGGCGAAGCGGCTTGCCGGGCAGCCGCGATGCGGCATGGCGGGCGGGGATGGCGACGACGAAATCGGGGATCTGAGGCATTCAGCAATGATAGCGGTGAGTGGCCAATGGAAAAGCATCTGTCATCCCGAACGCCCGCACAGCGGGCGGAGGGATCTGCTTGCGCTTTGCTTTCAGACGAGCAAAAAAGCAGGTCCCACCTCGAGCTACGCCCTCGTTCGGGATGACAAGCGTTCACGGCCACCCGAATTCACTGCTTCAGCCGATCCAGCAACGCCACCCAGAACGCCTCCGGCAGGTCCGCGCGGATCGGCACGCTGTAGCAGCGCTCGCTGTCCAGCGCGAGGCACTTCACCGCGTCCTTCTCGGTCATCAGCACCGGCAGATCGCTGCCGAACCGCAGGTCCTCGGCGCGATAGCGATGGTGGTCGGGGAATGCGTGCGGCACTACCGCGATATCGAGACTGCGCAGCATCGCGAAGAAGCGCTCCGGATCGCCGATCCCGGCCACCGCAT
>JANLSB010000797.1:0-2500 GCA_031362125.1 Lysobacterales bacterium
GCTATCCGCTGGAGCAGAAACTCTCGGAGATCGAAGGCGTCAAGCACGTCTATTCGATCAGCCGGCCTGGCATGGCAGTCTTGACGGTCGAATACACCGTCGGCGTCGAGCGCCAGCCGGCGATCGTGCGGTTGTACAACCAGGTGTTCTCGAATGCCGATTGGTTGCCGCAGGGCCTCGGCATCGGTCAGCCGCTGATCAAGCCGAAGGGCATCGACGATGTGCCGGTGATGGCGCTGACGCTGTGGTCGGACGATCCGGCGACCGGCATCGAATCGCTGAACGCAGTTGCGCGCACGCTCGAAACCGAAATCAAGCGCACGCCCGGCACCCGCGATGTCTACACCATCGGTGCGCCGGATCGCGTGGTCGCGGTGACGCTCGATCCGGCGCGTCTGGCCGCGTTCGGGCTGACCGTCGGCGAAGTCGCGCAGTCGCTGCAGGCGGCGAACGTGGTGCGGCACGTCGGCGAACGTGTGGGCGGCGACCGCGCGGTGCCGGTCACGGCGGGTCGCTTTCTCGCGAGTCGCGACGATGTGGCCGAACTGATTCTCGGCGTGCACGCCGGCAAGCCGGTGATGCTGTCCGATATCGCCGAAGTGCGCGCTGGCATTGATGTGCCCGCAAGCTATGTGTGGCATGGCGCGCCGGCAGGCATGCCCGGGCCGAAGGCCGGCATCGCGCCTGCGTTGACCATCGCCATCGCCAAGAAGCCCGGCAGCAACGCCGCCGATATCACCACAGCGGTCGCCGAGCGCATTGAACAACTGCGCGGCGAACTGATTCCCGAGGGTATGCATGTCGATGTCGTGCGCGACTACGGCCAGACCGCCAACGACAAGGCGCAGAAACTGATCCAGAAGCTGTTCTTCGCCACGATGTCGGTAGTGCTGCTGGTGCTGTTCGCACTGGGCAAGCGCGAGGCGCTGGTGGTGGGCGCAGCGGTGGTGCTGACGCTGGCGCTGACATTGTTCGCGTCGTGGGCGATGGGCTTCACCCTTAACCGCGTGTCGCTGTTTGCGCTGATCTTCTCGATCGGCATTCTCGTCGACGACGCCATCGTCGTGGTCGAAAACATCCACCGGCACATGGCGCGCGGCGGCAAGACCCTGCGCGAAGCGATTCCACCGGCGGTGGACGAAGTCGGCGGCCCGACCATCCTCGCCACCTTCACGGTGATCGCGGCGCTGCTGCCGATGGCCTTCGTCAGCGGCCTGATGGGCCCGTACATGCGGCCGATTCCGATCAATGCCTCTGCCGGCATGGTGATTTCGCTTGCCGTGGCATTGGTCGTCACACCGTGGCTGTCGCTCAAGCTGCTCAAACCGCATGCGGCGCATGCCGACAATGGCGATTCACGTCTGCAGCGCCTGTTTTCGAAGACGATGGCGCCATTCCTGAGTAACGATGATATCGGGAACGACCGCGCGCCGCAGCGTCGCCGCTGGCTGTTCGGCGGCATGATCGCGCTGGTGCTGATGGCGGCGAGTCTCGCCGTGTTCGAGTTGGTCGTGCTGAAGATGCTGCCGTTCGACAACAAGTCCGAAGAGCAGATCGTCGTCGATATGCCCGAAGGCAGCACGCTGGAAACCACCAACGCGCTGCTGGGCGAGCTGGCCGTGGCCGTCTCGGCGTATCCCGAAGTGCTGAGTTTCCAAGGTTATGCCGGCACGTCCGCGCCGATCAATTTCAACGGCCTGGTGCGTCAGTACTTTTTGCGCAGCGGCGCCAACATCGGTGACCTGCAGGTGAATCTGGTCGACAAGCACCACCGCGATCGCAAGAGCCACGACATCGCCCGTGCGATGCGACCGAAGCTGGATGCGGTCGGCCGGCGCTATGGCGCGTCGGTCAAAGTGGTCGAAGTGCCGCCCGGCCCGCCGGTGCTGTCGCCGTTGGTGGCGGAAGTCTATGGCCCCGATTACGCGCACAGTCGCGAGGTCGCATTGGCGCTGGAACAGCGGCTGCGCAAGACCGCAGGCATCGTCGATATCGACACCACGGTCGAGACGCCGTCGCCGCGCGAAGTGCTGGTGGTGGATCGCGAACGCGCCACGCGCCTCGGCGTGGATCAATCCACCATCGCCAACACGTTGGCCGCTGCGGTCGGCGGTTACGACGCGACTTTCGTACAGGATGGCGGTTCGCGTTATCCGAAACCCGTGCGGCTGCGCACGCCCATCGCCGATCAGGCCGGACTCGATCGCCTGCTCGCGCTGTCGGTGAAGGGCGGCCAAGGCCAGACCGTGGCGTTGTCGGAAGTGGTGAACGTCGTGCGCGCACCGTGGGACGGTGCGATCCATCACAAGGACCTGCTTCCGGTGGTGTACGTGATGGGCGACGAAGCCGGCGCGCTCGACAGTCCGCTGTACGGGATGTTCGATGTGGTAGGGCAAGTATCCGACAACGACGTTGGGGGACGGAACCTGTCGCAGTTCTTCATCCGCCAACCGATAGACACCGCAGGTTATGCGATCAAATGGGACGGCGAGTGGCAGAT
>JANLSB010000819.1:0-4021 GCA_031362125.1 Lysobacterales bacterium
GCCGCCGTCGAAGCCAAATTCGCCGATCTCAGCAAGCGTTGGCTCGACGGCTGGCTGAAACTCAATCCGGTCAATGCGACCCAGCAGGGCGACCACCGCTTCGACGCCGAGATCGATGATCTCAGCGCCACGGGTCGCGCCCAGTACGTCGACTTTTCGAAGAAGATGCTGGCCGAACTCGATGGAATCGACGCGGGCAAGCTGTCGCGCGAGAACCAGATCGACGCGGCGATCCTGCGCAATCAGATCCAATCCGACATCTGGGGCACGGAAACGCTGCAATCCTGGGCTTGGGATCCGCAGATGTATGGCGGTCTGGCCGGCGGCGCGATCTACAATCTCATGGCGCGCGAATTCGCGCCGATGCCCGAGCGCCTGAAGTCGGCGACCGCACGCATGGAAAAACTGCCGATGCTGTTCGCGCAGATGCGCGAGAACATCGATCCGGCGCGAGTGCCGAAGACCCATGCCGAAACCGTGGCCAGGCAGAACGGCGGCGTAATCTCGCTGGTCGAACAGTTCATCCTGCCCAATGCTGGCCAACTGCAGGGCGATGACCGCAAACGCCTCGACGCTGCCATCGAAGGTCTGCGCAAAGCGGTGGCCGAACATCAGCTGTGGCTCGACAAGACCCTGGTGCCGAATGCCAAGGGCGATTTCCGCATCGGCGAAAAACTCTATGACGAAAAACTGAAGTTCGCACTGATGTCGTCGCTGTCGCGCGCGGAGATCAAACAGCGCGCGGAGGCCGAACTCGTGCGCGTGCGCGGAGAGATGTACAAAATCGCGCAGCAGGTGCTCAAGGGCAAACCCAACGCGCCCGACATGCCCGAGAGCCCGGGCGATGATCAACAGCAGAAAACGATCGAAGCTGCGCTGGAGCTGGCCTATGCCGACAAACCCAAGCGCGACGCCGTGGTCGAGACGGCCAAACAGACGCTCGCTCAAACCACCGAGTTCGTGCGTGCCAAAGATCTTGTGACCGTTCCGGACGACCCGGTCGAAATCATCCTGATGCCTGAATTCCAGCGCGGCGTCGCCGTGGCCTACTGCGATTCGCCCGGCCCGCTCGACAAAGGTCTCAAGACCTACTACGCGATCTCGCCGATCCCGGACGAATGGACCGACAAGCAGACCGACTCGTTCCTGCGCGAATACAACACGCGCATGATCCATCTTCTGACGATCCATGAAGCGATGCCTGGCCACTATCTGGAAGGCGCGCATTCGGCGCGGCATCCCTCGACGCTGCGCGGCGTTCTGCGCTCGGGCATGTTCGCCGAAGGCTGGGCGGTCTACACCGAGTCGCTGATGATGGACTCCGGCTATATGGACAACGATCCCCTGTTCCATCTCGTGCGCTACAAGTTCTATCTGCGCGCGGTGGCCAATGCGATCCTCGACCAGGGTGTACAGGTCGATGGCTGGAGCAAGGAACAGGCGATGGACCTCATGGTCAAGCGCACCTTCCAGCAGGAGCGCGAGGCCGAGGGCAAGTGGGTCCGGGCCCAGTTGACCAGCGCGCAGCTGCCGACCTATTTCGTCGGCGTGCAGGAGCACTTCGACCTGCGCAAGGCGATGGAGCAGAAGCTCGGCAAGGACTTCAAGCTGAAGGCCTATCACGACCAGGTCCTGTCCTACGGCGCACCGCCGGTCCGCTTCGTGCGCGCGATGATGCTGGAAGAAGCCATCCGGTAGGCCCACATCGGCGGGAACCGGCGCTTGCGGGCCGCTGCACTGCTTGGCCCATCTGCACAGGGCCGCTATGCTCTGCGCGTCCGCCCAAGGCCGGGATTGCCGTTGTTTGAGAGAATGCCCTGTACGGGCATTCGATCCGGGCTCTATTTACCGGTGTCTGTCTGAGGGGAGTTAAGCGCGTGAGTATTTTCGATTCGGTCAAACGATGGCGGGACAGCCTCCGCGGGCGCGATGCGGCCGGCACACCTGCGTCCGCGCCCATCATCACGCCCCTGCCGCCGCGCCCGCCGACTCCCACACCCGAAGAACTGGATGCGCTGGCCGAAACCATCGCGCCGGAGTCGATCGTGGACACCGTATCGCCTCTGGCAGCGGTGGAGGACACCTATGACGGTCCGGAGCGCAGGGAAAAACCGCGCAGCAACGTCCGCCCCGGCACGCGGGTGCTGATCGTCGACGACTCGACAACGATTGTCGCGGTATTGCGCAAGATGCTGCAGCAGAACGGTTTCCAGACGCTCGAGGCCTACACCGCCGAAGAGGCGCTGGAGATCGCGCGCGACTTGGTCCCCGACCTGATCTTCCTCGACATCGTGCTGCCCGGTATGGACGGCTTCGCCGCCCTCCGCGCGCTACGCAGGGAACCGGCGACCAAACAGGTCCCGATCATCATGATCAGCGGCAACCTGCAGGCGACCGAACAGTTCTACGTGCAGCGCATCGGCGCCGACGACTTCATGAAAAAACCCTTTTCGCGCCCGGAAGTGTTCGCGCGCATCGAACGCCTGCTCGACGAGAACGGCGTCCCGCAGCGCGCGTCGATGATCGGCACGGCACTGCCTCCACAGACCGACTAGGGCCTGTCCCGCAAGTTCCATCGCTTGGTTCCAGCGTCTTTCGCGTTACTTGATTTGCAGGACCGGTCATCAGCGCTTCGATGTTCGATGGCCTGCGGATCGCTGGCTCAAGACCACGCTGCCGAGGATCAGCGCACCGGCGATGCCCATGTTGAGCGTCAGCGGTTCGTCCAACAGCAACCAGGCCCAGCCCACCCCGAACAGCGGCACCAGATAGGTTGCGGTCGCGGCGCGGCTGGCACCGATCCTTGCGATCAAGCGGTAGTACATGACGAAGGCGATGCCGGTGCACAGTACGCCCAGCAGCGCCACCGCGCCCCATGATCTGAGCGAAATGGCGTGCTGCGGCCACTGCGCCATGGCGAACGGCGCCGCCATCAGCGCCGCACAGCTGAGCGTCGCCGCCGCCACCGCCGTCGCCGGCAGGCCAGCGAGATGCCGCTTCAGCAGATTGCCGCCGACACCGTAGAGAAACGCGGCTGTCGTGCCGGCCGCTACCGGCAATCCGATACTGGCGCCGGCGACCTTGCCGCTGGCGAGCACGATCACGCCAGCAAACCCCGCAGCCAGCGCGACGACGCGCCGCGGACCGATTTTTTCGCCATAGAACAGAAAGGCCACCAGCGCCGCGAACAGCACCGCCATCGAGTTGGTGATCGCACCGATTCCAGCAGGCGCGTGCTGCGCGGCCCATGCGAACAGCGTGAATGGAATCGCAGAATTGATCGCACCGATCAGCGCCAGTTTCGGCCACAGTCGGCGATCGAACGCACGACGTTCGCGCCAGAGAAACGGCAGCAGGATCGCAGCGCCCAGCGCCAGCCGGATCGCGACCAGCGGCATCGATCCAAACTCCGGCGCGGCCACGCGCATGAACAGGAACGACGCACCCCAGATCGCACCCAGCAAACCGAGCTCAAGCGGTGTGACCCAGGGCCTGTGTGTTTCCGCCGCCACGACCGGCGTCGGCAATGCGTGTGATGCGTTCATGCGTTGGAATCCTCTATGCACCCGGCGGTGGGCGCTATCCGGAAATGACTGTGCTCACCATCACCGACGACATCGATCGGAACCGCTTGCCCGCTGACGCCGATGCCACCTGCCGCGCCAATCTCGATCTGCAATCGGCTTGGCCGCCCCATGTCATCGCCTTGGCGGATCTGGATCGTGGTCGGTGCGTCCGCCAGTCCGAAGTCGACCAGTCCGAGCGAGCGCAGATAGCCGCCGAAAGCGGCCGCAGCGGCACCTGTGGCCGGATCCTCGACGACACCACCCACCGGAAACGGGTTGCGGGCATGAAACAGGATTTGTGTCTCGCGCCAGATCAAGGCAACAGTGGTGAGGTCATTCGCATGGAGGATTTTTTCGAGCGCGTCGAAATCGTAATCCAGATCGCCAAGACGGTTTCTGGTCGCGGCGGCGAGAATGAGATGCCGCGCACCGGCAAAGGCGACCCGAGGCGGCAG
>JANLSB010000845.1:0-1878 GCA_031362125.1 Lysobacterales bacterium
CACGCAAATCTGGAAAACGCTCTTTGCCAAATCGATACCAACCAGTTTAGCCTTCATGTCGGACGCCTCCTTCTGTTGACTGTGGTGCTGCATCCCAGTGTGGCTCGTTGAAGCCGTAAGTGGGAGGCGTCCATTTCAACATCCACGTTGTCGCCATCAGCGAAAACGGGAACCTGCTCTCGAGCCATGCGTATGGCACACCGGGCAACGAAGAAGCGCGCTGGGTTGCGATCCAGCCGAAAACCTCGGGGGTGCTCGACAGTCTGTTCTTCACCGGCAGCACGAGCGGCGTCGGCGCCGGCCTGGACGATGCCTTCATGATGGAAACGCTAGGTCCGAATCTGCTCCAGGACTTCACCGCGCATGGCGGCACCGGCGCCGACGGCGGACGCGAAATCGATGTGCTGAAAGGCAAAATCTATGCCGTGGGCGACTTCCTCTTGCGCTGGCCGTTCGGCAACAGCGCCCGCAAAGGGCTGCTGCTGGTGGACGATGTCGGCCCGCCACAGACGCACGGGCGCTGCGGCGTCACCTTCGCTCCCGACGTCAAACCTGTCGATGTCTCGGTCAATGTCGCGAAGTTCGTGACTTCCGCGCTGCCGATGACCTTGCGGGCCGTTCCGTCGTTGTCGTCGACCTCTGGAACCACCACCGCGATCTGCGGCGCGTTGCCGAACTGATCGCTCTCCTCCACTCCACGCACGAACCCCCGCGCTCGCGGGGGTTCGTCGTTGCCATCGACACCAGAGCGCGCGTGCCTCGCCGGTTCGGCTTCAAGGCGTCGCCGCGGGCCCACTCGACGCCTGGATCGACAAGGCGTGGATGTCGGTTTCCATCATCGTCCCCAGGGCGGCATAGACCGCCCGGTGACAGGCCAGCAGGTTCAGGCCGGTGAACGCCGGACTGACTACGCGCACCCGGAAATGGCCGCGTCCGTCCTTCGCACCTTCGTGACCGGCGTGGCGATGGCTGTCGTCGATCACCTCCAGCTCACTTGGCGCGAACGCGGTCCGGAGCAGACTGCGGATCGCCTCGACCCGAGCCTCACGGGGCAGCGGAAAGGAAATGGCGCTCATGGCAGCACCGGACGAAACGGGCGGACTTCGACCCTGACGTAGACACCGGCATCGACATAGGGATCGGCATCCGCCCAAGCACGTGCAGATTCAATAGAGTCGAATTCGGCAATCACGATGCTGCCGCTGAATCCGGCCGGGCCAGGGTCTTCGGCATCGATCGTCGGGCAAGGGCCCGCCAGCAGCAGGCGCCCGGCGTTCTTCAGCGCGACGAGTCGGGCCACATGGGAAGGCCGAGCCTGCATCCGACGTTCGAGGGATTTCGGGGCATCGTAGCCCTCGATGGCATACCACATGGACAGTGTTTCTCTCTGTGCGTGATAGAGGGCAACGGCAGGCTGCATAGGATAGTGGATCGCCATCGACGCTGCCCTCGGCTGGACAGCAGCGCTCCCAGCCCGTACTCTTGGCAGCGCACCGTTTCGAGGCCGGCTGCGGCGACCCATCGAATTTGCGCAGGATCCGCCAAGACGGCATCCGCGTTCGATCCGCCGCCCCCACCCGGCCCTGGCCCACGACTTTCCATTGGCAGTATCCGGCCACCGTTGCGGAATGGCTTCGATCCTGTTGTCGTTGTCCTCGACTGACCTCGCATGCTTCGCTTCGCATGGTCCGCACCCGTACAAACGGGCCATGCGTGTTCAATCGTTCAACATGAGCCGTTGCTCGCCCGGCCCGCGGTCCGCCGCTTCCCTGGGTGTGTTCGGCAACGTGATGCCAGGATCGGTCCATCGAGGCCGGTCGGTACACGCCCACCATGGCCACCCTCCGACCGCGCACCCGCCGTCGACTGCCTACGTTG
>JANLSB010000866.1:0-4461 GCA_031362125.1 Lysobacterales bacterium
CGCCGAAATCCGCGGCTGGGTGATCGACGCCCCGCTGCAGCCGCAGCTCGATACCGACATACGCAGCGCCTATGCGCAGCTATGCGTTGAGAACGGTGGTTTCGAGATAGCGGTTGCCGTGCGCTCATCGGCCACTGCCGAAGACCTGCCCGACGCCTCGTTCGCAGGTCAGCAGGAAACCTTCCTCAATGTGACCGGCGCCGACGATGTGGTGCGCAAGGTCAAGGAAGTGTTCGCCAGCCTTTACAACGACCGCGCGATCGCCTACCGCGTGCATCACGGCTTCAAGCACGAGGACGTGTTTCTCTCCGCCGGCGTGCAGCTGATGGTGCGCTCCGATGTGGGTTCGTCGGGCGTGCTGTTCACCCTCGATACCGAATCGGGCTTTCGCGACGTGGTGTTCGTCACCGCCAGCTACGGCCTCGGCGAAAACGTGGTCCAGGGTGCGGTGAATCCCGACGAGTTCTACGTCTACAAGCCGACGCTGCGCGCGGGCAAGCCGGCGATCCTGCGTCGTTCGATGGGCGCCAAGCAGATCCGCATGGTCTATTCCGACAAGCCCGGCGAGCGCGTGCGCAACGAAGACACCCCGGCCGAGCTGCGCAATGCCTTCTCGATTACCGATGAAGACGTGCAGGAACTGTCGCGCCAGGCGCTGACGATCGAGGAACACTACGGTCGCCCGATGGATATCGAATGGGCGAAGGACGGCATCACCGGCAAACTCTTCATCGTGCAGGCACGTCCGGAAACGGTGAAATCGCGCGCGCACGCCACCCAGATCGAGCGCTACAGCCTCGGTCGCCGCGGCGACGTCGTCTGCGAAGGCCGCTCCATCGGCCACAAGATCGGCAGCGGCGTCGCCCGCGTGGTGCGTTCGCTCGCCGACATGAGTCGCGTGCAGCCCGGCGACGTGCTGATCGCGGACATGACCGATCCCGACTGGGAACCGGTGATGAAGCGCGCCGCGGCCATCGTCACCAACCGCGGCGGCCGCACCTGCCATGCGGCGATCATCGCGCGCGAGCTCGGCGTGCCCGCCGTGGTCGGTACCGGCAATGCGCTGGATACCATCGTCGACGGTCATGAAGTGACGGTCAGCTGTGCGGAAGGCGATACCGGTTTCATCTACGCAGGCTTGCTGCCGTTCGAGCGCATCGTCACCGATCTGGATAACATGCCGCCGGCGCCGCTGAAGATCATGATGAATGTCGCGAACCCGGAACGCGCGTTCGACTTCGCGATGCTGCCCAACGCCGGCATCGGTCTGGCGCGCCTGGAAATGATCATCGCCAGCCATATCGGCGTGCATCCGAAGGCGCTGCTGGATTACGCCAACCAGGATGTCGACGTAAAACGCAAGATCGACGCGAAGATGGCCGGCTATGCCAGCCCGGTCGATTTCTATGTCGACCGTCTGGCCGAAGGCATCGCCACCATCACCGCCTCGGTCGCGCCGAATCCGGTGATCGTGCGCCTCTCCGACTTCAAATCGAACGAATACGCCAACCTCATCGGCGGCGCGCGCTACGAGCCGCACGAAGAGAATCCGATGATCGGTTTCCGTGGCGCCAGCCGCTACATCGACCCGTCGTTCCGGGATGCGTTCGCGCTGGAATGCCGCGCGGTGCGCAAGGTTCGCGAAACCATGGGGCTCGACAACTGCTGGGTGATGATTCCGTTCGTGCGCACCCTCGGCGAAGGCCGCAAGGTCATCGAAGTGCTGAAAGAGAATGGCCTGGAACGTACCAATGACAGCGAGGGCAAGACCGGGCTCAAGATCATCATGATGTGCGAAGTGCCGTCGAATGCGCTGCTGGCCGATGAATTCCTCGACATCTTCGACGGCTTCTCGATCGGCTCCAACGATATGACCCAGCTGACGCTGGGCCTCGACCGCGATTCGGCGATCGTCGCCAACCTGTTCGACGAACGCGACCCGGCGGTGAAGAAGATGCTGTCGATGGCCATCCAGGCCGCGAAACGCAAGGGCAAGTACATCGGCATCTGCGGCCAGGGCCCGAGCGACCACCCCGATCTCGCCGAATGGCTGATGCAGGAAGGCATCGAGTCGGTGTCGCTGAATCCGGACACCGTGGTCGATACCTGGCTACGATTGGCGAAGTCGAAGGCCGGCTGATCCGCCCTTCTGTTCCCAGCGACAACTCACAACTCAAGGATTCGCCTCATGCCTTCGATCAAATCACGTCTCGTCCTTGGCCTCGTGCTGGCGATCGTCTGCGCATCGGCGTTTGCCGAAGACGATAAGCAGACACCGGAAGGCGATATGCATTCGATCATGCTGTCGCAATGCGACGAGTTGAACGCGCAGTTCCGCAGCACACCGGGCATCAGCGATGTCCTCAAGACGCGGCCGGAACCAGCGATGTGCGAATGCGTGAGCAAGGGCATGAGCGCGGACGCCGCGATGGAATCGATGCGCGGCGCCAGCGAGGCTGAGATGCAGAAGCGCGTCGCGAACAAGAACTTCCAGACATTCTTCATTGCCAAGCTGTCCTCGATTTTCTTCTCCTGCCTTGCGCAGGAACTGGATGAAGGCATCAAGAGTTTCCCGCTCGACTGAAGCGCACCTCATTGATATCGAGGTTCTTGCTTCGATCTGCCCGGGCCACTCGCGCTGCAGCCATGACCCCGCGGCTCGCCTGCGGATTCCCCGAGCTTCGTGCGTCAATAGCGCAGCAGGGTGGGCCCTGGCCCACCATTACAACGCATCACATGTCTCGAACAACGATCGAAGCAGCATGCCGATCATTGCCGTCCTGCCCGGACAGTTCGCAACGGTGGGCCAGGACCCACCCTACTTGAGCGTCGCGCCCTTATGCGACAGCCATGGATGGAATTCGCACACGAGCCTGCCCGCTTTCACCGCCGGGTCGTCGTTGCACATGGCTTCGGCTGCGGTGCGGTCGGGCACGTCGAGGATGAAGATGCCGCGCCAGTCGCCGTCGTCCATGAAGGGGCCGGCGATCTGCAGCAGACCCCGGTCGGCGTAGGACTGGATGTTCGCCATGTGGCCGGTCTGCAGACGCTTGGCCTCATCGGCGGTCTGGTCGCGTTTCGGGCCTTTTTTCAGCATCACGAACCAGTACTGCTTCATGCCCTGCGGCATGGCAGGAGCGGCGGGTTCGGCAACTTTCGGCGCAACAGCGGATACGGGCGACGCTGCGCAGACGAAGAAAGACATCGACAGCAGCAGGGCGGCCATGATCGCTTTCATCGTCATCGCTTTCATCGCAATGTTCTCGTCCTTCAGCCCGCGAATTCCCCGAACCGTGTGCGGTAATAGCGCAACTCGGTGATCGAGTCGCGCGCATCGCTCAGCGCGGTATGCGCGGATTCCTTGTGGATGCCGGCCATGACCTGCGGCGCCCAGCGCTTGGCGAGTTCCTTCAGCGTGCTGACGTCGAGATTGCGGTAGTGGAAGTAGCGCTCCAGTTCGGGCATACGGCGATGCAGGAAACGCCGGTCCTGGCAGATCGAATTGCCGCACATCGGCGAAGACTTCGGCCCGATCCAGTCCTGCAGGAAGCGGATCGTCTGCAACTCGGCTTCGCGCATGGTCACGCCCTGGGTCAGCACGCGCTGCCAGAGTCCCGACCTGCGATGCTGATTGCGGTTCCAGTCGTCCATCGCCTCCAGCGTAGCCAGATCGTGGGTGATCGCGAAATCCGGCCCTTCGGCCAGCACGTTGAGATTCGCGTCGGTGACGATGGTGGCGATCTCGATCACCGAATCATGGTCGGTGTCGAGCCCGGTCATTTCCAGATCGATCCAGATCAGGCGGCCCTCGAAGCGCATGGCTTCGATCCTGCGGAATTCCTCATCGGCATCGATCATCGGGTTGGAAGCCATTTCGCTCGCATCGTATTTCGGGAAGCCCCATGATATCGCAGCCTTCCCTCATGGCCCATGCGCATGGTGCTGACACCCACCCTCGATCACCACGCGATTCTTGGCGCAATGCTTGCACCCGCTCTGTTGATGGCGGCTACGGGCTCGCTGCTGGTATCGGCCAATGCACGATTGGCGCGCGTCGTCGACCGCCTGCGCAGCTTGATCGTGGCCTGGGAACAGGACGCACCCGACCGCGATGAACGCGACACCCAGATTGCCCGCCATCGTCGCCGCGCCGCGCTGGTGCTGCGCGCCTGTTGGACGCTTTACGCGGCGCTGGGTTTTTTCATCGGCACAAGCCTGGGATTGGCGGCCGATGCCCTGCTGGGCTTCAAACTCGGCGCTGTGCCCACGGTACTGGCGGTGATCGGCATGCTCTGCCTGCTGGCTGCCAGTCTGGCGATGGGTCGGGAGGTCAGCCTGTCGGTGCGGAGTTTCGACGAAGAGTTGGATCAGGAGCTTGCGCGGAAACGAGGCTGAGATGAGTGGCAGGGTTCGCCAGGGCGCCCCTATTGATCCGGCCAGAAGAAGTTTGAACTCATGTTG
>JANLSB010000009.1:0-1504 GCA_031362125.1 Lysobacterales bacterium
GCGGCGCAACTCGATCGGAGCGATGTGTGCATGGGTGGAATTTCACCCTCCGGGGGGAAAACCCACCCACCGTGAGTTGCGATTGCCGGTGCAAGGTTGTTCGCATGCGATGCGTTGAATCACAAGGAATTGCTGCGCCCAGGCCATCACGTATTCGCTATTGCACTTCAGATCACCGGGTGTGGATTCACCAAGATGGTTTTCATCGGTCCCTGTTAACTTCAATAAGTGCCTTATTTACAGGGATTATTCCGATCGCCTGAAGTTGGCACGAAACTTGATACAGGTATCCACGAAGCAACTCCCGGCCGCACTTTCGAATTACGGAAGAGCGCGCCGGCGTTGTCGAAGGTTGCATGCAGTCCGGCAGCCGCCACGGGTCCGCATGTCGGACGCATCGAACATCAACACAAGCCTGGATTGGGGCAAGCGAATGAGCGAAAGCATTCAGAAGAAGCTGTTGCGGGTGCGTCCACCTCGTGTGCGCATCACCTACGACGTGCATACCAACGGCGCCATCGAAAAACGGGAACTACCGTTCGTGGTCGGCGTTTTCGCCGACCTGTCCGGCGACCGCGACCCGAATCCGGCAGACCCGAAAGCGGCGCTGCCGGAATACAAGGATCGCAAGATCGTCGATATCGATCGCGATAATTTCAACGAAGTGCTCAAGCAGAGCGTTCCACGCGTCGCTTTGAAGACTGTGAACAACGTGCTGCCGGGCGGCAGCGGCAGTGCGCTGAAAGGCGCGCTGGTGTTCGAATCGATGGCCGATTTCGAGCCGATCAACATCGTCAACAAGGTTCCGGTGCTCGATGCCATCTATCAGCAGCGCAAGCTGCTGCGCGATGCCCAGGCCCGCGCCGAGGTCAAGGACAACGCGGCCAAGGCGCTCGACGACGCGGTGATCGCGATGGAAGGCACAGGCGCGCATTGGGCGGCGACAGGCAAGGCCGCGGTGAACACCCTGACGGAAACGGTCAAGGCGATCGCCGATGCGAAGCCGACGACCGCCACCACCGCGCAGATCCAGGCGGCGAGCGATGCGGTCAGAAATCGTGCAGTACCAGCGCTCAGGAAAGCCGCCGACTACCTCAAGGCGGAAGACGCGAATCAAGACAGTCTCACTTCGGCCGGAGGTAAAACAACCGGTAGCGATGCTGCCCGCACAGCGTTGAAGGCTGCAACGGCGCCGTTCGAAGCCGCCGCCGTCGCTGCCGAAAAAGCGCTTGCCGAGCTGATTGCATTGGCCGATCCGACAACGGCGAAAGTGCCGGATGCAACCGCGACGACGCTGGAAACCAACAGCACCACCACGCTGCCGCCCCTGGTCGCAGCGATCGAAACGGCAACGCCTTACAGCGCGGTCGAAAGCCAGATCTCGACGATGCTGACGGCGGCGTTTCCGGCCCCTGCCGATTTTGCGACCGGCGTATCCGCTGCGCTGCGAGACCATGTGTTTCCAGTCGTGAGTGCCAGCGGCGGCAGCGGTGTGGGTCGTGGC
>JANLSB010000112.1:0-2933 GCA_031362125.1 Lysobacterales bacterium
TGGCCGACGCTGTCGTTGATCAGCTTGAAGCGGTCGATATCCATGAACAGAACGGCGAAAGGTTTGCCGTCGGCACTGCTGACCCGTGCGATGGCGTCGTCGAGTCGCTCCTGCAGCTGACTGCGATTGGGCAGCCCGGTGAGGCTGTCGTGGCGTGCCTGATGCCGTAGCCGCTGTTCCGCACGAAGACGCTCGGCGATCTGCTCGCGCAGTTCGCGGTTGGTTTCGGCCAATTCCTGGGTGCGGGTCTGCACCCGCATTTCCAGCTCGACATGCGTGGCCACCAGTCTGTCCTGCGCGCGCTTGCGGGCGAGCGCGGCGTCGACGTGGTGGGCGACGAAGGTGAGCAGCTCCTGATCGCGTTCGACGAAACTGATCTCCGGCGTGTAGCTCTGCACGCCGATCACGCCGACTGCAGTGTTGTCGCGAGTCAACGGTACGCCAAGCCAGCAGTGCGCAAGCGGTCCGAAACTGCGCACCAGACCTTTCGACTCCAGCGACTGGATGCGCGCGCGGTCGGCGAGCAGGGCGTGCCCGGTTCCGATCACGTATTCGGTCAGACCCTTCGCACGCGGACGGTCGCGGTTGGAACGCGTATCCACCTCGTCTGCGGTGTAAGGGAACTCGATGTGGTTGCCATCGGCACTGAGGAACGCCACATAGAAATTTCTCGCGAACAGCAGCTCGCCGATGATCGAATGCAGGTCCGCATAAAAACGTTCCAGGCTGTCGGCGGTCACCGACAGTTCGGTAATGCGGAACAGCGCCTGCTGCAGCTTTTCGGCGCGTTCGCGATCGATCACCTCGGCCTGCAGTTCGATGTTGGCCTGTTCCAGCGCGTGGGTCCGCTCTTTGACCCGCCGCTCCAGTTCGACCCGGGCGGTCTTTCGGTCCAGCGCGGTGAGGATGTGCTGTGCGACGTATTCCAGCAGCGCGCGGTCTTCCGCATCGTAGCGTTTGGCGTGCTCGTAGTCCTGGACCACGATCGCGCCGCAGATTTGCGCACTGCGGACCAGCGGTACGCCGAGCCAGTCTTCGCTGAGCGGCCCTCCGGCGTATTCCTCGCTGCGGATGTTGAGGGTTTCGAGGATGGCGATGGGCGAACCGATCAGCGGTTTGCCGTGACGCAGAAGGGCCTCGGTCATGCTGTGCATGCCCTGGTCGATGGGGTATTCGGTTTCCGAATCCGGATCGAAGCGGTCGCGGCTGTCGGCGAAGTACAGGTAACGGATGGTCTCGCGCTTGTCGTCGTATTGGACGATGTAGAAATTCTCCGCAGGCATCAGACCGACGACGACCTGGTGGATCCGCGCCAGCATGTCGTGCATTTCCAGACCGCAGCCGGCGAGATCGGAGATTTCGTACAACGCCTGTTGCAAGCGTTTGGACTTTTCCAGCGCCTCGATCCGTGCCCCGGCGTCTGCGATGCCCAGCGATGCGGCGATCAGCCTGTGCGCCAACGCAAACCACGGTGTCCGTATCCAGTCGGTAGGCGGCTTGCCCGCGAACGCAACGCCGACGACGGTGAGGTTGCCATCGCCGCTGTCGTGGCGATCGATCAAAGCATCCGATACGGATGGGTTCGGGGTGATATCTTCAAGAAAGACCGAGACACCTGCATGCAGCGCATCATCGCTGGAAGCGTTGCGCGCGCTACCGGGACCGAGATGGGCATGCCGCCAAGCGATGACGATCTGCGTGTCTGCGGGCAGCGTACCGACCAGCGCATCGATCACCTGCTTCGAGGCGATCCCTGCAGTCAGAGCCCCCCCGGCTCCATCTTCTGCCCCCGGATCCATGTCGTGACGGCCGAGGTTCATCGGCCGAGCATATACCCGAACTTTCGACAAGGACAGCGAAGGTCGAACGGTACTTGCGATAGCTGCGCTTCGATGCGGATAGTCCGATAGGCATCGGCTATCGTCGATTGGGGATTGACAGAATCACTCCGCCGGCATCAGATCGATCCACACCGCGTGATGGTCCGACGCGCCGGCGATCGCGGCGTCGACCGAGGCGGGGGCCGGCCAGAACACGCCGCTGCCGACGACGCGCAGCCCGGCCGAAGGCAACAGATGGTCCAGTCGCAGGTTGCCGATCCTGGCGCCGAAGTTGCCGGTGTCTTCGGCGGGATCGCCGCGTTGGGCGGCATTGGCGCCGCCGGCCTCGCGTGCGGCGGCTCCGGCGCCGACGCTGCGCGGCGCTGGGTAACGCAGCACCCGTGCATGCTCGATCAATGCCATGATCGCCTCATGACGGCCAACGCCGTCGACCGGATCGATGTTGAGATCGCCGGCGATCACAAAGCGCTCGTCTACTGCCAGCCCGCCGCAGCGGCCGCGGTCATCGCACAGCCACGATGCGTCGGAGGGATCGTTGTCGAGGTATTCGCGCCAAAGCCGCAGCTCGTCGGCATTGCGTGCGCCGTTGCGGTCCTCGGGCCCGTCGAACACCGGCGGGGTCGGGTGCGACGCCAGCAGATGCAGCAGGCCGTGCGGCGCATGCACCGGCACGTCCCAATGCGATTTCGACGACAGCCGCAGCTGGCGCCAGGTCGCCTCCGGGTAGTAGTACCTCCGTGCTCGCGGATCGATCGGCGAGGAGGCGTCCGGCATCGCGCTCCATTTCAGTAACTGGAAACTACGCACCCGGGCACTGTCGATGGGATAGCGCGATAACACCAGCATCCCGTACTGGCCGGGATGCAGACCGTAGCCCCAGGCATCGTTGCCGCGGTCGCGACCGTCGCCGCCGACGATGCCGTTCGCATCCAGATCCAGACCGCTGGGCACACCGGTGTTGACCGGCGCGAGGTAGCGATACGGATAGCGCAGCGCTTGTCCTTTCGCGCCCTGCGCAACTTCCAGATAGTCGTGCTGGAACAGGTCGGCGGCGCGGCCTGCGTCGTCGTAATCGAATTCGTTGAGCAGCAC
>JANLSB010000150.1:0-9449 GCA_031362125.1 Lysobacterales bacterium
GATCTTCAGCCGCTTCAGGTCCAGCAGCGGATAGGCCACGATCTGGCCGGGGCCGTGATAGGTCACCTGACCACCGCGATCCACCTGCAGCACCGGAATGTCGCCAGGCATCAGCACGTGCTCGGGCTTGCCGGCCTGGCCGAGGGTGAAGACCGGGTCGTGCTCGACCAGCCAGAGCTCGTCCGGGGTCTCGGCGGTGCGGACATCGGTGAAGCCCTGCATCGCCCGCCAGACCGGTGCATAGGCATGACGGCCGAGGTCGCGGACCATGGTCATGCCGCTCGGGATGTCCGCTTCATGCCCCACGTCGGTCAATGGTCGCTCCTCAGAAACTGCAGCAGCCGCATCGCGGACATGTGCTCTCGCGCCAGTCCGCGCAGGCTGGTCATCGCGTCCTGCTCGGATTCGGCACCGGCGAGCGCTGGGTGACCACCCATTTCCGGCGCCTCGGCATAGCCCATGTGCCACTCGGGGAACAAACGGTGATCGGCCGGCGCATTGACTTCGATCGCCACGTTGCGATGACGTGCATCCTCGGCGATCTTGTGGAAAAAAAGCTGTTGCACCTCTTGCTGACCACCTTCGAGCAATTGCATGAACTTTCCACTGTGGTACAGCAACAGGCCGCTGATGTGGTGCTCGCGGTTGAACACGCGCGCATCGAACAGCAGTTTCACCAGATCGGCGCCGCCCATCTCGTAAGCATGTTCGCTGCGGTACAACAATTGCCACATTTTCGACATCACTCCTCCCCCGTGTCCCGGCCTGCCAAGCCGAGATCGATCATGCACCATCCATACCGGGCGCGCTCACCGTGTCCACTCGATATCGGGTCCCGCGCGCCAGGCCGCATGCGTCGTTGCGGCCCTCCATGGGCCCGCCAACATGCTGTTTTTCAACAGCCGGCCAACGGCCAGAGTAGCTGCATCGTAGATCGGGCCGTCCATCGCGCCGTACCTCGCGACGTTCAATGGTCGCCCCCCAGAAACTGCATCAGGCGCATGGCAGGCATGTGCTCGCACGCCAGCACGCTCAGGCTGGCCGTGACATTGCTGTCCGATTCGACACCGGCGAACGCCGGATGGCCATCCATTTCAGGCGCCTTGGCAAAACCCATGCGCCAGTCGGGAAACAAACGGGAACGGGCGGGCGCATTGATTTCGACCACTTGGACTTGATGGCGCGAATCCGCAGCGATCTTGCGGAACAGCTGCTGCACCTCAGATTGACTGCCTTCGAGCAATTGCATGAACTGACCACAGTGGTACAGCAACAGACCGGTGATGTCATGTCTACTGTTGTACGTGCGCGACTCAAGCAGCAGCTTCACCAGATCGGCGGAGTCCATCTCATAGGCCTGATCGCTGCGGTACAACACTTGCCAGATCGTCGACATCACCAATCCTTAATGCTTTGACCATCCAAGCCGAATCCATCCTGCGCCATAGGGGCCCGGCGCGCTCACAACGTCCACTTGATATCGGGCTCAGTGCGCAAGGCCGCATGCACCGCCTCGTAGCGAGTGCGATCCTCGGCGTGGAAACTCAGGCGGATCGAGACGAACTTGCCACCTGAGGAATTGCGGGCGGCGACGGTTTCGCGCAGGACCGTGATGCCGATGCCCTCCAGCAGCTCCGGGATGCGCTCCTCCAGCCCCGCGCCTGCGGGGCCCATTGCGGTGATCTCGAAAACGCCGGGGAACTGGAAGCCATGGTCGGGGTGGTCGGGGGCGATATCCATGCGCCGATTATGGGCCTGATACGCAGCCAACCCAAGACCCGGCGGATGCCATGGGCCGTGCAAAAACGACAATGATGGCGCCGTGAGGCCACGCCGGATCGCCTTCGTCCTGTCCGCGGGTGACATGGCCGCGACTGCGGCGATCCACCGTCTCTGGGGGTAGACGGCCTCATGCCGATCGACCGGAGCCCATCATGTCCGCACGTCAGCCCTTACTCATCCTGTTTTGCGCACTGCTATGCGGCGGCGCTATCGCGACGGGCCTGCTCGTGTTGCCGCAGGACCGGCAAATGCCGGCCATGCCGACGCAGACGCAAGGCCATGACCGGTCCGAAGCCGCATCGCAGGCGACTCCAGACGGAGCGCTCGACATGATGACCGCGACGCAACCCGCGACGTACACGCCGAGCGAGAAACGACGCGGCGATCTCGATCCGGTCGAAGCCCGCGCACGCGTGGAGGCGAACATCGCCACGCTCGATACGCGCTTCGCGGCGGAAACGCCGGATGCCGCATGGGCGATGCGGGAGGAGCGCGCACTGGGTGCGTTCTTCGCCGCCGATGCGCTGGCTGCGCAGGGGTTGCCCGCGCCCGATGGCCTGCAGATCGCCTGCCGCAGCGCGACCTGCCGGATCAGCGCGCGCTTCGCCGACCCGGTCGAAGCCGAAATGACCACCCAGCGGCTGGCGATGCACGTCGCCACCGACCTGCCCTACCGCGCGGTGATGCCGCGCGCGCTCGACGACGGCAGCATCCGGGTCGAAGCCTGGTACTCGTCGACGCGCATCGCACTCTGACGCCGACCTCCGCGTGCGTCGCGCACGCATCCGCCGCACATTCAACGAAGGCATTCGTCATGAAAAGCATCGCACTCTCGTCCGCCGCACTGACGCTCGCCATCGCGGTCGCGCTCAGCGCCGCACCGCAGACCGCCCACGCGAACTACAAGACCAGCACCGGCAGCGCCTGCCTCGCCTACGGCACCACCACCACGCCGGACGAACTGCTGTACCTGGTCAACGGCATCACCACACGCAACGCGACCGACGAATACATCCTCTGCAACTTCGTGGTCGACTCCGAAAACGGCTGGTACAACGCCGCCAACAGCGCCACGCTCTCCATGTACTTCAAGGCGGGCAACATCGACGCCCCGGTGACCTGCACCGCGACCGCCGGCTCCGCCTACATGTACGGCGTGCTGACCTACAGCGCCACGCAGACCATTCCTGCCACGCTCAGCAGCACGCTGACGATGAGCGGCATGACTTCGCCAGGGAGTTATTCGTGGGCCCCGTTCAACGTCAACTGCAAACTCCCGGCGAAAGCGACGCTGGCGCGGATGGTGTTGAACGAACTCGGACCTGTTTGAGTCCAGAACATCTTTATAGGGTGCGCCCTGGCGCACCGATGTTTGCGATCGCCACGAAAAGCCGGTGCGCCAGGGCGCACCCTATGCAAGTTTCGTCGTTCCCGCGAATGCGGGAACCCGGTGTCTTCGCGCTTTGCGGACAGCATCCCAAGTCGCTGGATCCCCGCGTTCGCGGGGATGACGGGGCTTTCTTCATACGAATGGAGAAAGCACGTAGACCGCAGGTCTCGTATCGCTATTCGGCCGGGGCGCGCCAGAGCACGAAGGCATCGGCGTCATCGGCGAACACATTGAGATCGACCGGACCCGCGATGCCATTGACCCGGCCGCGATTGTTGTACTGCCAGAGCCGCCACGGCGCAATGTTGTCGGGAGCGCGCTGGATCGACCTCCTCCACAGCGCGCGCTCCGGCAAATGCGTGCGATACGCACCGAGAAATTCCGGCGTGACATACAGGATCGCCGGTTTGCGGTACGCGCGTTCGACCGGGGCGAGGAACGCATCGAGTTCGCGCCGCATCGTCGTGCCGTCGAGCATGCGTCCACAGTTGCCGCCATATTCAAGATCAACGGCCGGCGGTAGCGCATCCGCTTCTACCGGAACGACGGCAAGGAAATTCGCCGCCTGATCCGCGCCCGGGCGGCAGAAGGTAAAGAAGTGATACGCGCCGACCGCAATACCCGCATCGCGCGCATCGCGCCAGTTGCGGGCGAATTCGCGATCGCGATGGTCGCCGCCCTCGGTCGCTTTGAGATAGGCGAAAACGACGTCATCGGCAGCGACCTTCGTCCAATCGATCGCGCCCTGATGGTGCGACACATCGATGCCGCGAATCGGGTAGCGAGCCGCATCGGGCCGATAGCCGCGAAACCACCACCACGCTGCGGGCGCGGCGAGCGCACCAAACATCGCCAGCAACGACAACCGGATCAGCCAGCGCCGCAAGCGTCGTCACCAACCGGGCATGCGGTCCGGGTCGAGCCCCGCGACTTCGAATACCGCGCTGCGTTTGCCCAGTCCCTTGACCGGAAATTCGATTTCCAGCGTCTTGGCGCCCTTGGTCATCTTCCACAGCGCGCTTTCGTCCTCGATGAACATCGCGATGGCTTCGTCGGTCTTCGGCCGCGAACCGGGCAAGGATTTCGCGGGTTTACCATCGAGCTTGATCTGCACCCGGCAGCCGCCGTAGCAGTTGAAGTCGCCGTTCTGCAGCACGAGGTAGCTGCTGCGGCCCCACGACGGATGGTCGCGGAAAATCAGCCGCACTTGCGTGGGGCCAGTGCCGTCGACATCGACGTTGTCTTTGGCATAGATCGCCGAGGAGCGCTGCAGCCCGCCCTTCACGCTCTGGGTGCCATAGCTCCACAATGCGGCGTTGCGCGCGGCTTCGCGGGTTTCCTCGAGTTTTTGTTTGATGCCGTCGTATTCGCCGCGCACGCGCTTCGCTGCCGCGCTGTCGGGATACTGCGCGATCAGCACGTCGGCCTGCGCTTTCGCCAGCGACCAGTTCTCTTTCTTGACTGCGTCGTCGAACGCGACCGCACCTTCCTGCGCTTTCGCTTCCTGCACGGCGGTCTGTTCGGCTGCGGCCTTGGCGACTGCAGCCGGATCTTCGCCCGCGCAGCCGGCGAGCAATGCGCATGCGAACGCAAGTCCTGCGAGTTCGATTTTCAACGTCTTCATTACGGTCCTTCAGCCGCGCCGCGCTCAATCATCATCGCGACCGCTTCGGCGGTTTCGCCGGGCCGCTCCATCAACGACATGTGGCCGCAGTCTTCCAGCAGCACCTGGCTGGCGTGCGGAATGCGCGCGGCGTACAGCGTCATCGCGCTGGCGTCGATGACCTTGTCCTGACGGCACCACAGCAACAGTGCCGGCTGCGAAATGTTCGCCGCCTCGGCGCCGGGCACAAAGCGCTCGTCGCCACGTCCGATCCTGTCGAGTACGCCCTGCTCGAAAGCGGCGTCGCGCTTGCGCTGGGCGATATAGATGTCGGTCGCCGGCCACGGCACCCATGGCCGCGTGTCGCGGTTGTGGAACACGGTGGCCAGGTAGTGCTCCAGTGAAGTCTTGTCGCTCACGCCGAAGGGATTCTTGCCGGCGAGCACATCGATGCCGAACTGGTTGTCCTTGAAATGGACGCCAGCGGCGTCGAGCAAACCGACGCGCGCGACCAGATTCGGATACCGCGCGGCCGTCAGCGCGGCGATGCCGCCGCCCATCGAATGCCCGAGCAGCACCACTGGTTGCTTGTTCGCGATCTCGGGCTTGCGCAGGAATGCGGCGACGCGGGCGTTCTGCGCGACGAAGCCGTAATCGGCGCCGTCCTTGCGCTCACTCTGGCCCCAGCCGGGCAGGTCGGGGATGACGATGCGATAGCGGCCCTTCAGCGCGCGCGCGACGCGGTACCAGTTTTCCTTGCTGCCGGTGTAACCGTGCAACATCACGACGGTGGGTGCATCGGGCTTGTCGGCCGCCAGTTCGACATACGTCCAACGATGATCGTTGTCGACGACGATCTCATGCGACGCCGCGCCGAGCAGGATCCGCTGTTTGGCGAATTCGGCGCGGATCACCAGGCCCGGGTCGCGCCACAGCGCGACCGCGAGCATCAACAGGATGGCAGCTGCGATCCAGTTGGCGCCCTTGGCCCAACGCGGCGCGAACCAGGGCGATGATTTCAAGGCCATCGGTTCAGCAGGTCACTTCGCTGGCGAAGCGGCCTGAGCCGCCGGCGTCGCTGCATCGGCCGGTGCCGCTGCCGGCGAAGGCGCCGGTACGGGCACCGGGGACGGCGCGGGTTTGGCCTCGTCGATCACTTTCTGCACCGAGCCGGTGGTGATCGGGTGATAGCCGGGCTTGGCTTTGGCGAACACATCCTTGGCGAGCGCAAGGCCGGCTTCGGTTTCCGCCAACGCGGTGTAGGTCGGCATGATCAGCTTGCGACGGCCGATGCGCTGCAGGAATGCGGCGATGGCATCGTTGGCCTGGGTGTAGCCGTTGCGTACCGCGAGCGGATACCAGCGCTGCGCGATTTCGCCGTTCATCGTACCGGTGAAGCCATAGGCGCCGTCGAGCTGAGCGAGCTGTTCGACAGTGAGCGTCTTCGGCAGGCTTTCGATGAAGTGCACCCACTCCTGCGTGCTCCAGGCGTCGGTGATGGCCGCCGGCGGCAGCTGCTGGGTGCCCAGCCACGCCAGACGCGCGGAGTCGACCACTCCGAAGCGGCGCGCCTGCACCAGCGGCGCCGTTACCGGCATGCCCGGCTGGTAGAGCCATTCGTTGAATTCCGCCGGACTGACCACGTTGGGATATTTCTGCAACAGGTTCTTCCGGGCGTAGTCGGCGAACTGGCGTGTGTCGATGCTCTGGAACGCGAAGTGGTCGAAATATTCGCGTAGGAACGGATCGAACTTGTCGCGGCCAAAGCGCTGTTCGAGGAACTGCAGGAACCATGCGCCCTTGGTGTAGACGGTGGCGCTGCTGTTCTCGTCGGGATCTTTGAGCACGCCGGGCTTGGTCGCCAGCGCCTGCAGTTTCGGATCGATCTCGGCGAACTCCTTCTTGAGCTCGTTGCGTTCGATCACGTTCTCCATGTCGGCCTGATCCCTGCCGTACAGCACCTCGATGATGCGGTTCTCGACGTAGCTGGTGACGCCTTCGTTGAGCCATGCGTCCTTGGCGCTGGAGAAGGTGACCAGATTGCCCGACCAGCTGTGCGCCAGTTCGTGCGCGATCAGCGCCACCAGGGACTTGTCGCCGACGATCACGGTCGGGGTGAGGAAGGTGAGGCGCGGATTCTCCATGCCGCCGTACGGGAACGACGGCGGGAGCACCAGCATGTCGTAGCGGTCCCAGCGGTAGGGGCCATACAGCGACTCGGCGGTGGCGATCATGCGCTCGGTGTCTTCGAATTCCTTCACCGCCTTGTCGAGCATGGCCGGCTCGGACCACACGCCGCTGCGGTCGGAGATGCGCTTGAACGCCAGATCGCCGGCGGCGATGGCCATCAGATAGGACGGGATCTTCTGCGGCATCTTGAAGGTGTAGTCGCCGTCGCGAACCGCTTCGGGATCGTTGTCGGCGCTCATCAGCACCATCACGTCCTGGCGCGAGGCCACGTGCGCGCTGTAGGTATAGCGCACGCTCGGCGTGTCCTGCAGCGGCACCCACGAACGCGCATGGATCTGCTGCGACTGGCTGAACATGAAGGGCAGCTGCTTGCCCTCGGTCATCGACGGTTCCAGCCACTGCAGGCCGGAGGCCTGCGGCGAGGTGGTATAGGTCACGCGGACCTCGGGATTGCGCTGCGGGGAGGCGATGGTGAATTTGCTGCCGAGCACTGGGTCGGCGGCGGCCAGCGTGTACTTCAGCGGTGCCCATGCGCCGCCGGCGTCCGTTCCTTCGACTTTGGCGATGGTCAGGTCGCGGCTGTCCAGCACCAGCGCGGTCGCGGCGGCATCCTTCCAGTCCAATTGATAGGTGGCGATGCCGGCCAGGGTCTTGCTGTCGAAGTCGACCTTGAGATCCAGGGTCAGGTCTTTGATGACGACCTTGCCCGGCTCGGCGTAGGAGTGTTCGTCGACAACCGCCGCCTGCGTCGCTGTCGGTTTGACGCCAGGCGCGGCAGGGGCCGTGTCTTCGGGCTTGCAGGCGGTCATCATCAGGGTGGCGAGCAGGGGCAGAGCCAGGATCGAAGCGCGCATGGTAGGGGCTTGGCAGGGAAAACATGCAGTGTACCCGCACGGGCGCGGCCCCGGATGCAAGGCCAGTCGCGTTGTCCCCGCCGGGGAGTGGATTTCGTTAATGGTCCACAGGAAGCGACAATACGACAGCACGAACCGCCGTCGGAGACCGATCAAGTCCCGCGTTCTGTTCATTGTTCATGTTTTCGATCGCATTTCCTGACCTTCCCAAGCACACAGCCACAAGGTACCGATGATGACCAACCTACACCGTGGATCGACCGCCCTTTACGCCGGCCTGCTGACGCTCGCCGTGACCGCCGCCCTGGCGGCGCCGGCCCACGCCCAGCGCCAGAGCGCGCAGGATCAGCGCAAGCAGAAAACTGCTGAAATCCCGACCTGCGCCAAGCCGCTGGGCACGCTGTCGGTGCTGGAACCGGAAGACGTCACGGACTGGTGGAGCGGCCAGCAGCTGCCCGCGCCGTCCAAGCTGATCAAGGTGTTCGTGAGCAAGTCGCGCTGCTTCACCCTGGTGGACCGCGGCGCCGGTCTGGACGCCGCGCAGCGCGAACGCGCTCTGGGCGCCAGCGGCGAGCTGCGCAACCGCTCCAACGTCGGCAAAGGCCAGATGAAGGCCGCCGATTATGTGATGACCCCTGACCTGATTTCGCGCAACAGCAACGCTGGGGGCAACGCCATCGGCGGCCTGATCGGCGGTCTGGTCGGCGGTCGCGCCGGCGCGGCGATCGGCGGCCTGAACTTCCAGAAGAAGACCGCAGACGTCGTGCTCACCGTCACCGACGTACGTTCGACCGAACAGGTGGCAATGGCCGAAGGCAGCGCCAAGAAGACCGACATCGGCTGGGGCGCCGGCGGTGGCCTGTTCGGCGGCAGCGGCTGGGGCGCCGGTGGCGCCAGCGGCTACGCCAATACCGAGATCGGCCAGGTCATCACCCTCGCCTACCTGCAGGCCTACACCGATATCGTCGCCCAGCTCGGCGGCCTGCCCGACAACGCCTCCGCCGCCAATGCGCAGCAGGCAGTGTCGATGACCAAGCCGGGCCGGCTATTCCCGAACTCGAAGGGCACCGGCAAGATCGTCCGCACCCTCGACCCGGGCATGCTGCTGTACCCGACCGGCAACAAGGACGGCATGATGTGGGAAGTGGAAGACGAACTCGGCAACAAGGGCTGGGTGTCGTCGGTGCTGTTCGAGCTCGCGAAGTAGGGCTACGGAGTCGGAACTGGTGGGCGGTACTGGGATCGAACCAGTGACCCTTGCCGTGTGAAAGCAATGCTCTACCGCTGAGCTAACCGCCCGTTTTCAACCGGGCGCGCATCCTACACCAGCGGCCGGGGGCTCTAAAATCGGGCCTGCGGGCGAGTGACTACCGTAAAATGGGCTGATGTTCGTTGTCACCCGTTTCGCCCCCAGCCCCACCGGCATGCTGCATATCGGCGGTGTCCGCACCGCCTTGTACAGCTGGCTCTATGCTCGCCGCCATGGCGGCCGTTTCATCCTGCGAATCGAAGACACCGACCTAGAGCGCTCCACGCCCGAGACGGTTCAGGTCATTCTCGAGGACATGGCATGGCTGGACCTCGATCACGACGACAAGCCATATTACCAGACGAAGCGCTTCGACCGTTA
>JANLSB010000175.1:0-1533 GCA_031362125.1 Lysobacterales bacterium
TTGCCGGGCGTCGTCTTCGATCGTTACGTGATGCGGAACGGCATCAGAACCCGCAGAAGCAGTAGACCAGGGTCTTCGCCGGTGCGCCGCCGGTGCGTGGCTCCATGGCGCGCTCGATGATGCGCAGATCGCGTTCGGCCTGCGGCGCCACCTTCGCGAGCATGCCGCGGACGATAGCCGAATCGCCGAGCATCGCGTGGCCCATGCCGGAGGCGGCGAAACCGCTGAAAAAACTCTCCCACGGTGTGAGCTGACGTTCGATGTAGCGCACGCGGTAATCGTCGGGCTTATCGCCGAGCTTGGCGCGTTTGGCTGCATCGGCGATGGCCGTGCCCAATCCGCCGAAAGCGTCGATCAGACCGCGCTCCTTCGCCTGCGCACCGCTCCAGACGCGGCCTTGTGCGACGGCATCGACATCGGCCACGGGTTTCTTGCGTGCTTCGGACACTTTGCCGGTGAAGTCGCGATAGCCCTTCTCGATCACGGCCTGCATGACCTGGCCGACTTCGGGCGACAGCGGGCGGGTGATATCGAACGCGCCGGCGATCGAGGTCGTGGCGACGCCATCGGTACGCACACCGATCTTCTCGAGCGTACGCGAGAAGGTCGGAATCATGCCGAAAATGCCGATGGAGCCGGTGACCGTGGACGGGTCTGCGTAGATGCGGTCGGCGTTCATGCTGATCCAGTAGCCGCCCGATGCCGCCAGGTCTCCCATCGAGACCACCACCGGTTTGCCGGCTTTCTTCAGCGCGACGATCTCGCGACGAATCTGCTCGGAGGCGAATACTTCACCGCCGGGTGAGTCCACGCGCAACACCAGCGCCTTCACGCTGTCGTCGTCGCGGGCTTCACGCAGCAGCGCAGCGGTGGACTCGCCGCCGACGCTGCCCGGGGGCTGTTCGCCGCCGGTGATCTCGCCCTCGGCGACCACCACTGCGATGTGATCATCGCCACCCAGCGCGGGCAGACTGCTGTCGAGATGCGCGAGGTAGCCGCGGAACGAGATCTGGCGGAAGCCGCCTTCGGCCTGCTCGTCGGCGACGCCGCGCGAAATCAGCAGATTCTCGATCTCCTCCTGCGTTTTCAGGCCGTCGACCCACTTCTGCTTGAGTGCGTATTTCGCGAGGTCGCCTTCCGATGCGGCGATGTCCGCCGGCAGGGTCTCGAGGCTGGCCGCGAGCTGTTTCGCATCGAGTTTGCGCGCCTTGGCGATGTCGCCGAGATAGCGCTGCCAGATATCGTTCATCCAGTACAGATCGGCTTCTTTCGACGCCGGTGAGGCCGCATCCAGCACATAGGGTTCGGCGGCGGACTTGAACTCGCCGACCTTGAACAGATGCACATCGACGCCGAGCTTGTCCTGCAGACCTTCGCGGAAATACTGGCGATAGCGGCTCAGTCCTTCGAGCACCATGCCGCCCAGGGGGTCGAGATAGACTTCGTCGGCCTGCGCCGCGAGCAGGTACTGCGTCTGATCGAAGCTTTCGCCGAAGGCGACGACTTGTTTGCCCGACGCGCGCAATGCGGCGA
>JANLSB010000214.1:0-1760 GCA_031362125.1 Lysobacterales bacterium
CGGCCGCGATCCTGTTGACCGGCGGTGCCTTGGTTGCGGGCTTTCTGCAAGCGATTCGGGGGCTGTGGGGCAATGCCGTGAAGCCGGTCAGCCTGCCGTCGGCAGCGTCATTGGGGCCGTGTTCCGTGTCGCGATCGGCCTGTTCGTCATCGCCTGCATGATCTTCGCGGCAATGTGGGCCATCGGCGTCCTCTGACTGCCGATGCTCAGGCGCCAGTGTTCAGTGGTCCGAGTCCGACGCAGGGGGGAACCTCATGACTTCGCCGGAGACCTGTTGGCCATTGCGCATGCCGCCGATCAGGTAATGCGTGCTGCCGATGGTCGCCAAGCCGCGGTGATCCATGCTGGCATGCGACAACGGTTGCAGTTCGCGCCATCGATCCGAGCCCAAGTCATAGACCTGAGCGCGTGCCGATGCGGGCGATGGGCGGCCGTCGTAGCCGATCCCGTTGAAGTTGTAGGGGTTTTCGCTGCCACCGAGAAACAGCAGCCCGCCCGTGGCCGGATCGGGCCCGGCGGCCATCCGGTAACGCGGTGGGCCCGGATGCGGCGCCACTTCGCGCCATTCGATCCGCGCAGGGTCGTCCATGGCGATCCGCCCGCGCCAGCATTCGGGTGAGGCGGTGAAGGTGCGCTTGCCGTCGATCACATCGAGGCGTACCCCATCGCAGACCAGCAGATCGTTGCCGAAGATCGCGCCGGCATGCCCGAACACCGGTGCGCCGGGGAAATCGGTGGCGCGCGCCCAACGGTCTTCGCGGCTGTCGTAGACCTGCACCAGGGCGACGTTGCGATCCTGATGCCAACCGCTGACCAGATAGATCCGGCGGTCGTCGTGGACCAGCGCGACGCTGTCGTCGACTGGGGTCGGCATCGCTGTGACCTTGCGGTAGCTGCGGCTCGCCGGGTCGAAGCGCAGCACGTCCGGGGTCGAAACTTCCTTGCCGTCGGCAGCGACGGTATAGCCGCCGAACAGGTAGATACCGCCGCCGGCCGCCGAAGCGACACTGGCGAGCCGGCCTTGCATCACCGGAACATCCGGCAGTCGGGTCCAGGTGTTGCGGGCTTTGTCGTACTCGAAACCGGCGCGGCCGATATCGGCATGGGTCTTGCCCGGCCCGATGCCGAAAAAGCTGTAGATCCGCGGCGTGCCCCCAACGACGGCGGTCGCGACTGCGTTGTTGCTCAGCGCCAGTGGCATTGGTGCGGGACCTGCGGCCGATGACGGCGAATCGTGCGTTGCCGGCAAGCTCGGCGCGGATGAATCGGTTGGTGAGGGGGCGCAACCCAGCAACAGCAAGAGGCAGGTCAGCGACGCGATCCATCTCAAGGGCAGGGGCTTCATCGACGCAGTCTGCGTGGCCGATGCGGCCGCCGCAAGCGGTGCGCGGCGGATGAAAGTGCCCCAAACGCGACGGGATCGGAGATAATCGGGAAGAATTCCAGCGCATTCGAGAGACGTGTCGCCATGTCGAAGAAGAAGATCGTCGCCCGCTTGTCGGCCATTCACGGCAACGGCGTGTTCGCCGATGAAATGATCCGCAAAGGCGACCGCATCGTGCGCTACAAGGGCAAGGTGCGCACGCACGACGAAGTGGACGAGGCGTACGGCGATATCGACGAGAACGGCCACACCTTTCTGTTCACCCTCAACGACGACTACGTGATCGACGCCAATGTCGACGGCAACATCGCGCGCTGGATCAACCACAGCTGCGCACCGAACTGTGAGGCGGTGCTTGAGGAAAACAGCAAGGGCA
>JANLSB010000238.1:0-2302 GCA_031362125.1 Lysobacterales bacterium
GTTTCGGTGACCGCCAACGGCTGTGCCGCAGCCGCTTCGACCGGCTGCAAAGGCTCATCGCTGCTGTTTACGGATGCGGCGGACGCGGAAGACGACGGTGCCGGCACCGCTGACGCTGCCGAGGGGGCGGAAGTACCGGAAGCCGCTGCGGCATACGGCGCATCGGTCTCGCCCGGCGCCGGCGCGCCGCCGGTATCGGCGGACGTCCCGGTACCAATGTATTCGACCTGCACAGATTCGCCAGCATCCCTTGCCTCTGGCGGCGCATCGCCGATCGCCACAAACCCAACCCAAAGCAACAGCAGGCACAGGACGATGTGCGATATGCCCGTGAACACCATGGCGAAACGACGCACACCGCGCTGATCGCGCGGAGCGGACTCCCATTGTTGGCGGCCAAGCCGTGCGAATCCGCGCCAGCGATCGAGCGTTGCGCACGCTTTCAGGGGCGCACGGAGGGGGCGAGCAAGAAAGACGGTGATGTAATCGACCGCCGGCGCACCGGTAACCGCACCGTGGCGTTCGCTGATCGACAGGAACCAGGCTCGCCAGGTCGGTGGAAAACCGCCAAACGGACGGTCCGCGTGCAGCGGGAAGCGACGCCGATACCGGGCGTGCAGGACCTCGATCAGTTCCGCAGCGGAAAACACGCGCTGTGCGGCCCGGTCAGTTCGACGGACGCGCGATGTACGGTGCCGCTCCGCTGGCGTGATCGGTCGCGTCGCGCACTGCGATCACGCCCGGGACTTTCTCCATCAAGGTCTTCTCGATGCCCTGCTTCAACGTGACATCCGCCATTCCACAGCCATGACAACCGCCGCCGAAGTTGAGAATGACCACACCATCGGCAGTCACTTCCTGCACCGAGACATGGCCCTTGTGCTGGGCGAGCTGCGGATTGACCTCGTGTTCCACTACCCAACGCACGCGTTCGACAAGCGATGCCGATTCGGCCGGCACCTCGCCCTTGATCTTCGGGGCGCGGATCTGCAACTGGCCACCGGTCGCCTGCGTGCTGTAATCGATCTCGGCACCATCCAGATAACGGACGCTTGCAGCATCCAGCCAAACCGTGAAGCCCTCGCAGTCCACCGCCCATTCGTCGCCCTGCAGGTCGTGAGGCTCGGCGAATTCCAGACGCACATCGGCGCGTGGCGTACCGGGATGCATGGCGCTCAGACGTACGCCCAAGCCCGGCAGGGCCTCGCGTTCGATCAAGCGGCGGAAATGCGATTGGGCGGATTCTGAAATCTGGATCATCGCGCTATTCTAACGGTCCGATCCGCCCAATCTCGTCAGCTTTTCGTTACGTGGGCGGAACAGTGTTCAGCTTGACTCGATCAGACCCAGGAGCTTTGCCGTGTCCGACCTCATTCCTCTCGTCCAGGCCCGCTGCATTCCGCGTCGCGGCCACGATCATCGCCTGCCGTCTGCCCGGATCGCCGAACTGATGCCACAGTTGCCCGGCTGGGAGTTGGCGGAGAACGGTCACGCGCTGGTGAAAACCTTCACCTTCTCGGATTACTACCGCACGCTGGCCTTCGTGAACGCGCTGGCGCACATCGCCCACCGCGAAGACCACCACCCTGATCTCGGCGTGCACTACGACCGCTGCGTGGTGCGCTTTTCCACCCACGATGTCGGCGGCCTCAGCGAAAACGACTTCATCTGCGCGGCGAAAGCCGAAGCGCTCACGAACTGAGACGAACGCCATGCACGGCCCCATGGGCAAATACACCTTCATGGCGCTGTTGTTCATTCTCTCCGGCACCGGTTTCATGATGGCCGGGATGAAGCTGTACGAAAATGTGATGTTCCGGTTCAGTCGCTGCTCGGCGCCTATCTCGAACTGGAATCAGAAGCGCGCGGCCTGGTCGGCCACACTGATGACAACAGCAACGACAACTCGGGTCGATAGCAGCCTGGGCTGTCGCATCATTTGCGGACTGCTGTCCGCAGCGATGCCGCTCACGGGCAGCGCGCGTTGAGTTCGCCGATCAGCCGACCATTCGCATCGCGCATAGCGGCTGAGTAGCCTTCATAGACCGATTCTTCTGAACCGCTCCAGCTCATCGAGCCGAGCTGCGAGCGGATGAGGAATGGTTGGCCTTCGCCCACCTTCGCGCGATACACCACGGTCGGCAGCATGGTGTAGAGATTCTGGTTCATATAGAGGCGCATGAGCTCGACGGACACCGGCGTCCCTTCGCCAGCAGCATCCGCGAGACCAGTCCGCAGCAACTGCGCCCGCAGGTTATCGGGCGCATTTTCCACCGTGAGCAGATTGACACCGAGGGTGCCG
>JANLSB010000298.1:0-7449 GCA_031362125.1 Lysobacterales bacterium
GCCAACAAATGCGATGCATCCCGATCCCCCACACTGGGAAGCCCCACCACTCCATCTCCCGCCTCAGCTTCAATCAACAGACATGTGCAGAACAGAAAACACGCAACCGTCGCGGCGGCAGCGACTTCGGCTTCTTTTGAGATAGCCGGTTCTTTTTCTGGAATACGATTTTTCTGCTCTTTGAACACATTGCGCAACTCACGCATCAATCGCGGAAGCTCAAAAGGCGGAATCATGGACAACGACTCGATAAACACTGAGGGCGAGATGAGGCATTGCGCTGTCAACCAATTCTTGAGATTGACCGACGCCTGCAATGCAGTCCAATAAAAAGAAGTGCGCTGTAGGCATTCGATTGCGTGAGCCGCCTGATGCTGAAGCATGCTGCGATCGAGCGGGATTATTTTCCCCTGGCGGTAATTTTTATTGTCTTCGCCGTCAGGCGATTTTCCTGACTCAGGACAAAGCGCTCGCAACGAAGACTCGATCCCGACAAAGAGCGCATTGTTGCGCGATGCATATTTGCAGATCGAGAGGTGATCTTCCTGCGCGGCAAGGTCTTCGACCAACCCATTCGCCAACTGGGCGGAGCGTTTGGGGACCACCACAACAAGGTTCTTGACCGGAAGCTTTTCATAGTAGTTTCGCGCTTCGATCAACCGATTCCGCCTCGAAGCTGATGCCAGCCACTGCGCGAAATCTTCGTTCAATTTCCCTAGGGCATCGGAGTGTTTGCTCAGCTGCTGGACGTGCGATTCGATCCGTTGATTGCGCAGCTTCTCGGCGCCTTTCTTGAAGATTTTTGCGAAGGCAGTGGCCGCGCCGCTAGTGCCGAACAAATCAAGCGCGATCAGAAGCCCGCCAAAGAATTCTTTCCACTCAGCAACATCGGAGCCGTGATGCGGGGTGCCCAGAAAGGTGATCGCCGTGGGCACCTCATCGAACTTCTTCAAGTTCGAGTTCTCTCTTGAGCGCGCCCGGCACAACAGGTGCTTGATGATCAGCCCGCCCATGCTGTGCCCGACCCAATGGATCGGCCGGGCGCCCAGCCCCTGATCGTGCGCGTGCATCAGCAGGCTGCCCGCAATCTGATCCAGCGGCATCGCCGGCTGCAGCCAGCCATCCAGAGAACTTTCGTAATCGACCAGCCATATATTGACATCGGGCCGCTGCGCCTTAATCCAATCAGGCCAGTACGTCGGCTGGCCGCTGTCATCCTTGCCGGTCCAGGTGTCTCGGGAATTGCCCTTCAACCCATGCACCAGCACCAAGTCGGCCACCGACGCATTCGACCGGTGGTAGGGATGGATACCGAACTCCGCCATCGGATAGCCTCCTGCTATCTGTGATGTCCCCCTGACATCCCGCTTCAGTGTTGCACGACTCCGGGCATGTAGCGCAAGCCCCCCACCCCGCACATCCGCCCCCGTCGTACACTCGCCACTTCCATTCGTCCGCAAAGACCGAGACCCGCCCGATGCCCCGTTCATTGCCCAAGATGCTGCTGTTGACCCTCGCCGCCACCGCCGCCCTCACCGCCTGCAAGCGCGACGCCGAAGCCCCCGCGAAAGCACCACCGGAAGCCGCAGCGGCGCCCGGCTTCGCATTCAAGGACGCGATCACGCCCGCCGATTTCGCCGAGCACGTGCGCGTGCTGTCTTCGGACGAATTCGAAGGCCGTGGCCCGGGCACGCCGGGCGAAGAAAAAACCGTCGAATATCTCAAGGCGCAGTTCGAGCGCATCGGTCTGAAACCCGGCAACGGCGACAGTTATTTCCAGACCGTGCCGATGATGGAAACCACGGCTGACGAATCGACGGCGATGACCATCGACGTCAAGGGCAAGCCGCATACGCTGAAGTTCGGCACCGACATGGTGATCGGCACGCGTACCGGCCAGCCCGAGGTGAAGATCGAGGCCAGCGATCTGGTCTTCGTCGGTTACGGCGTGGATGCGCCGGAGCAGAAGTGGAACGATTACGCCGGCGTCGACGTGAAGGGCAAGACCGTGGTGATGTTCGTCAACGATCCGGGCTTCCACGCCAAGGATCCGACGCTGTTCGACGGCAACCGGATGACCTATTACGGGCGCTGGACGTACAAGTTCGAGGAAGCGGGCCGCAAGGGCGCGGCCGCCGCGCTGATCATCCACGACACCGACGGCGCGTCGTATGGCTGGGATGTGGTGAAGAATTCATGGTCCGGCACGCAGTACGACCTGCGCGCGGCCGACGACCCGGCACCGCGCATACCGCTGCAGGGCTGGATCACCGGCGAGCAGGCGAAGGCGCTGTTCGCCGATGCGGGGCTGGATCTGGAGAAGATGCGCGCCGCCGCCGGCAAGCGGGGCTTCAAGCCGATGCCGATGCCGGCGAAGGTCAGCGTCAGCCTGAAGAGCACCACCGCCGAGAAGGAATCGCGCAATGTGCTGGCGCTGTTGCCGGGCAGCGAAACGCCGAACGAAGCCATCGTCTACATGGCGCACTGGGACCATCTGGGCAAACATGCCGATGAGCCGGGCGACAACATCTACAACGGCGCGGTGGACAACGCGACCGGCGTGGCCGGCATTCTTGAAATCGCCGAACTGCTTGCGAAAGGCGCGAAGCCGAAGCGCTCGGTGTTGTTCGCGGCGGTGACGCTGGAGGAGTCCGGCCTGCTCGGCTCGAAATATTACGTGGCGCATCCGACCATTCCGCTGGACCAGACCGTCGGCGTGATCAACTTCGACACGTTGAGCGTCGCCGGCCGCGCCCGCGACATCACCGTGGTCGGCATGGGCAATTCCGAGCTGGAAGACGTGCTCAAGCCGATCGTGGAGCATCAGGGCCGCAAGCTGGTCGAGGAATCGAATCCGGCCGGCGGCTATTACTTCCGCTCCGATCACTTCAACTTCGCCAAGGCCGGCGTGCCGGCGCTGTATCCCGACAGCGGCACCGATCTGCTGGAAGGCGGCACCGCCGCCGGCGGAGCGGCCGCGAAGGACTACAACGAAAACCGCTACCACAAGCCCGGCGACCAGTACGACCCGGCGACGTGGAAGCTCGACGGCACGATGCAGGACCTGGCGGCGGTGTACGAGGTCGGTCTGGCGCTGGCCTTCGACGACAAGTGGCCGAACTGGTACGCCAACAATCCCTTCCGTGCCGCGCGCGACAAGATGATGGCGGCGAAGCCGCCGGTAGCACCCGCACCGGCGAAGTAAATCATCGCGACCCGTCAAAACAACGGCGCCTTTCGGCGCCGTTTTTCGTTCATGTCCTGCAGAGGCACGGAGCCTGTTCGCCAGCGGGTGCACCGATGGAATCGACATGCACTCCGCTACAGCGCGTCATCACCGCAGGCCACCCGCTCGGCCGATACACGGCCAACGGCTCAGACCGAACGCGAGAACGTGAAACTGTTGGTGAGCTTGTCTTCCGCCGACTGCACGAACGGCTTCGGATCTCTGCTGGCGTCCTGGACCTGGCGTTCCTGCAACTGCCGTTCCTGACTGATGTTGTTCTGGGTGGCGACTTTGTCCTGCAGTTGATCGGTGGTCTGACTCTTCGACTGCTCGACGTTGACGTAACCGTTGAAGATCGGCTCTTTGCCGACTTTCTCGGCGATCATCACGTGGCCGTTCCTGACATCCATGTACTCGGGCTTCTCCGACAGCCCGGGCGTCGTCCGCGTGGTGATGATCACGTCGGTCGCCACTTTTTTGGCGTCTTCCTCGGTCATGCCGGACTTGTTCTGGACCAGGCTCATCGCGCGCGCGAACAGTTCGCGTTCGCCCGAGGTCATCTCCATGTCTTTGTGCTTCGAAGGTGCCTGCAACATCGGGCCGGTGCCGTTGTCCTGCACCGGCACGGCAGCGGCAAGCACCGGCTGTGGGCGCTCGACAGGGACAGCCTGCACCGCAGCGGTTTGGGTCTGTGCGGGTTCGGTCTGCGCATCCGCACGCAGCGCGCGCGCCGCCTGCGGATCGACATGCATCAGCGGCGTGCGTTGGCCGTTCTCGTTCACCGACAGGTCCACGGTGCGGTCGGCGTTCTGGGTGCGCACCAGCTGGTCGCGCTGGACATCGCGCCATTGACCGTCGATCTGCGCATGCCCGGCGCCGTCGCGGTTCCAGACCACGAAATTGTTGCCTGCGGCATAGAGGCCGTCATCGTTGAAACCGGTGCCCTGGCGATTGACCCGGCCGTGCATCGAGGTCGCGCCCTGATCCAGTGCTTGGATGAACGCGGGCGCTTCGACTTTCTGCAGAAACAGATCCTTCACCGTCGCGTATTCGTGCACGAGATTCGGCCGTGCCGCGTCCTGATTCAACCGGGTCGGATCGGCAAGAGCGCCACCAGCGAGCACGTTCTGCCAGGTCGCGTGCAGCGGACTCTGCGCGTGGCTGTTGCGAAGGGCATTCACGACCTCCGCGCCCTGCACCGCCGCGTCGCGACCGGTCTGCATGTAGTCCTGGTCGCCGCGCAGCAGACCGCCGACGCCGTTGCTGACGTCTGCGACATTGCGGTACTGACCGGATTCGATCCGTTCGAGAATACGTCCGCCCCAGACCTCGCTCTGGTTGTAGGCCTTGCCCACGATCGCAGCCAACCGCACCTGCTCGTCGGGCGTCGCGTTCTGGTAAAGGGGCGTCTCGCGCAACGGCGTGTACACGTCGCGCATCAGCTTGTTCGCCTGATTGTCGTCGTTGCCGTGGACATAGCGGATACCGTCCTCGGACTGGAGAAACGCACTGAGATGCGACTTGACGGTGTCGTCGATCGTGCGCCCGCCCTGGGCACGGATGGTGTCGCCGGTGCGGCTCAGATCGTTGACGGTCTGGGTCTGCTGACGTGCGTCGAGCACCCACTCGGGATGATTCGTGCGCGCCCAGTCCTGATAGGCCCCGACCAGCGTGCGCGCCACCTCGGGATGCTGGCCGAGGTCGGTCTGCAGTGTCCCGATCGAAACGCCGCTGTTGCCCACCGGCTCCATCCGCCCATTGACGATGTTGCCGGCGAACGACAGCCGGTTCGACACGTCACGACCGCCGATGCTGCCCTCCGAGCCCACGCCGATCGCGAAATACGACACCGCGTTCAGTTCGGCATCGGTCAGCGCCGGATTGCGACGCGCCACCTGGGCGACCTGCTGCGGATCGGCCTGCGGCAGATCGGTCTGTTGTCCATCGAAGCGCACGGTCATGTCGGTATTCCTTCCTCTCAGGATCCGGAGTCGTCTTCCGGACAATCATCGTCGACAGGGGTTTCAACGCCTGCGACAACACGGCTCAGGCGCAGATAGGGCGCATCGGCATCGGCCTGTTTGCGGTACCAGACCAGTGTTTCGCCATCGCGGACGATATAGGCGCTTTGCGCGCCGAACTGTGGGCACGCGGGACGCTGGGCCGACCCCGCCTGTTCACTGCAAAAGATGAGGTGGACACGGCCATCGCGCAGCACACCGCGCACTTCGCCGCTGTCGCCGTGGACTCGAGTGCCATCGTTCCAGAGGCCACGGATGCCGTCAGGCGCGGCTTCGAGTTCGAGTTCCGCCGAATGCTGCCAACCGCAGGACTGGACGTAGGCCCAGCGTCCGATGAAAGCGGCGACGGCATCGGTACGTATCTGATCGGCCTGCTTCGGATCGGCCTGCTTCGGATCGGCCTGCTTCGGATCGGCCTGCTTCGCATCGGCCTGCTTCGCATCGGCCTGCTTCGCATCGGCCTGCTCCGGATGGGCATGAACCGCATCCACTGTTGCCGCGGCAGGCCCCGGCGACTGCGCGCACGCGCTTGCCATGCACAACACCAACGCCGCGAACGCAATGCGCAACCATATCGGCGAGCGGAGGAGTCGGGGCTGCACATGCGGGGGAATCATGGTGCGGTACGCTCGGCGGTCCTTGGCCGCATCGAGCGTACCCCCCGGATGCCGGCCGTACAAGCGCGGTGAGCCCGCGAAATCCGGCAGGCGCTGCCGGATGTTCGGCGGGCCGGACGTTCAGCCTGCGGCGCGCTCCGGCCACACCGTCTTCGCCAGCAATTCGTCGTTCCAGTCGAACTGCAGCGAGCCGTCCTTCTTCAGCAGCAGCGAGACGAAGTTGAAGACATTGCGCGCGAACATGTCGCTGGCGTGCATCGCGCCGCTGCTGGCGAGGTTCAGCGGGCCGGACACCGTCACCCCGCCGTGGACCACGTTGTCTCCCGGCTGGGTGAGTTCGCAGTTGCCGCCGGTTTCGGCGGCCAGATCGACGATCACGCTGCCGGGCTTCATGCCGGCGACCATCGCCGCACTGACGATCTTCGGCGCCGGCCGGCCAGGCACGGCGGCGGTCGCAACAATGACGTCGATGTTCCTGAGGTGATCGGCGAGACGCTGCTGTTGCAGGGCACGCTCTTCATCGGTGAGCTGACGGGCGTAACCGCCCTCGCCCGCAGCGCTGACCCCGAGGTCCAGGAACTTGCCGCCGAGCGATTCGATCTGTTCGCGCGTTTCCGGGCGCACGTCGAAACCTTCGACCTGCGCGCCGAGGCGCTTGGCGGTGGCGATGGCCTGCAGGCCGGCGACGCCTGCACCGATCACCAACACCTTCGACGGACGGATGGTGCCGGCGGCGGTGGTGAGCATCGGGAAGAAGCGTGGCGCCAATTGCGCAGCGATCAGCATCGCCTTGTAGCCGGCCATACCGGCCTGCGAGCTGAGGATGTCCATGGCCTGGGCGCGGGTGGTACGCGGCAGGCGTTCGAGCGGAAACGCGACGATATTCCGCGCGACGATGGCGTCGCTGCGGGCTGTGTCGCCCTGCGGCTGCAACATGCCGACCAGTACCGCCGCCGATTTCATGCCGGAGATCGCATGCGCCGACGGTGGCTGCACGCAGACCACGATATCGGCGGACGCCAACACCGCATCGGCGCTGTCGACAATCTCGGCGCCAGCATCGGCATAGGCGGCGTCGGACGCATGCGCGCCGTCGCCGAGCCCGCGTTCGATACGCACGGCAGCACCTGCGGCCACGAGTTTCTTGCAGGTTTCAGGGGTGAGCGCCACGCGCCTTTCGCCGGGCGCGGATTCACGCACTGCGCCGATGATCACTTTCTCCATCGGCGCCGTCTCCGCCATTGTGTTCGCCACTGCTTCCGCCATTAGTTGCTCCCCATCGATCCGCATCGGTTGCCGGCATCGTAGCAGGTGCGTCCACCTTCTCCACGCAGCCTTCCCCATGCTGCCGTGCTGCGAACATCCGGATACGAAAAGGCCGCCGACGGAACCCGTCGACGGCCTTCGGGAACGCTGACCTTGGGAAGGTCAGGACACCGCGACGCGGGTCTGGCTCAACTGCTGCCACATGTCGCGCATGGCCTCATCGAACGGGGCCTCGGACGAACGCAGGGCCACCCGACCCTTGCCGACCAGTGCGGCCAGCTCCTCCGGCGACACCACCAGTTTGCGCATGCTGCGGCGG
>JANLSB010000315.1:0-2024 GCA_031362125.1 Lysobacterales bacterium
AGCGCGGTGCTGTCGGTCGGCGACGAACTGTCGCCGGCCAGTCCCGGCGATCTTGCCGTACGTCTGAGCGCCAGGTTCGCGGCGCTGCTGCGGCTGCAGGAAAAAGAAGTGTCGCGCAACGGCAAGCCGACCGAAATCGAAGCCTATCGCAAGGCCATGTATGTGATGGCGGCGGTGACCGACGAGATCTTCATCCTTGAAGTCGATTGGGCCGGACGCGATGCCTGGGTCGAGTCATTGCTGGAGCGCCAACTTTTCCAGTCGCACAACGCAGGCGCAAGCTTTTTCGACATGGCCAACGAGCTGCTTGCCGTGCAGATTGCCGATCCATTGCAGGTGGATCTGGCGGCGGTGATGCTGATGGCGCTGCAGCTGGGCTTCAAGGGACGCTATCGCGGCACGCGTAGCGATGCTGAGCTGGATGCATTGCGGAACCGGTTGTACACGCTGGTCGAGCGCGAGCACGGCGAACTCGCGACCGCAATGGCATTCCCACAGGCGATGACAGGGCTGCAAACGGGTGGGACGCCCGAACGCCTCGCACCACTGACGCCCTGGTACACGGCGTCGGTCGTGGTGCTGATCGCGTATTTGCTGATTTCCAGCGTCATGTGGCTGTGGTTGCTTGAACCTTTCCGTCATGCGGTCGGGAGCGACTGAATGCGCATGATCGCCACCGCCCTGCAATCTTCGACGGCGCCTGCCGAGACCGGCCAGGGCGCGGCTGCTCAAAGCGCGATTGCCCAGAGTGCAGCAGCTCCGACTGCAGCGGCTCCGACTGCAGCAGCTCCGACTGCAGCGGCTCCGAGTGCAGCGGCTCCGGGTGCAACCAGTCAGACTACGATCGACCTCAATGTGATCGGTCTGGGTACGCTGGATCTGGCCAAGATCGATCTGCTGAAGGCATCGCTCGGCGGAGGCGGCCTGCTGGTCGCTGCGATCCTCGTGTTCCTGCTCGTCAGACGGCTTCGCAAACCGGCGATCGTCACCCTCGGCGATGCTGAAGGGACATGCGGCATCTGCGCGCGGGTGAAGGCTTGTTTCCAGCGCGCGCTTGCCGCCATCGACTACATTTCGACCCGGCGCGAGTGGCGCTATGCCCAGCCCTGGCTGCTGGTCATCGGTGAGCAGGGCGCCGGCAAGAGCAGTCTGATCGCATCGGTATCGGAGACATGGCGCCATCCGCCGCCCAAGCATGCCGACGAGTTGCATGCCGAAGGCATGCAGTGGTCGTATTTCCGTCATGGCGTGTTGATCGATAGCGACGGCAAGTTGTCTGCAGCAGACGAAGGCAGCGACGAAGCGAAACAGTGGAATCGAGGGCTGAAGGCACTCAACGACCTTCGACCGGAGCGGCCTCTCGACGGCGTTGTTATCTGCGTGTCGGCGCGCACGCTGCGCAAAGCGAATCTTTTGCAACGCATCGCTCTTGCCGAAAGCATCAACCTCCAGCTCAGTCGGCTGCAGGCCAGCGTCGAATTCATGTTGCCGGCTTATGTGGTTGTCACGCACTGCGACGATGTCCAGGGGTTCAGCGCATTCTGGCAAAACCAGGATCCGGCGCGGCTGGGCGAAATGGCCGGTTATTCGGCTATCGCGCAGGATCAGTCGCAGCCGCCATCGGTATGGACGGATGCCGCATTCGACCGGATCGGCTCGCGTATGCGCGAGATCCAGACCGATGTCGCGGCACGCAGGGACAAGGTCGATGATATCGATGATTTTTTTCTGTTTCCCAACCGTTTCAGAGGCCTTCATGGCCCCTTGACGCAGTGGCTGGAAACGGTGTTCCGCACGACCGCATGGCAGAGCGGCTACCTGTTCCGCGGCATGTATTTCACCGGGTCGGTCGAGGCCGATGGCATCGCTGCCGAAGGCCTGCGCAGCGACGTCGATTTCGTCGATGCGCTGGTGTCGGAAAAGCTGCTTCGCGAGCCGGCGCTGGCCAAGCCGACGCGGCAGGGCATCTGGTCGCGCAATCGCCTGATCCGCCAGCTGCAGGTCGCCGCCGTCGTTCTCGGCGT
>JANLSB010000320.1:0-1865 GCA_031362125.1 Lysobacterales bacterium
GCCGCCGGCAAGCACACCCAGATCGACGTTCCTGCCGGTGGCGATCGTGTAGGCGCCGCGCTGCGGCTGGGGGCCGACCCGACCACCGTTGATCCACGTGTTCAGTGCGGTGTTGAAGGCGTTGTCCGCGCTGGTGATCGAGTTGCGGGTCGATGCGGTATTGCCGATGGAATTGCCGAAGGTGACGTTGTCCTTGTAACCGTTGATGCCGAACTTGGCGCCGAGTTCACGGGCGAAGTCCTCGGTCGCGATCACGATCTTGGCTTCGATGAGGACCTGATCCACCGGCTTGTCGAGCTGCGCGACGAGACGGCGGATCTCCGCAACGCGCCCCGGGATATCGATCACCAGCAACGTATTGGTACGACGGTCGAAACTGAGGCTGCCGCGCGGCGACAGAAAGCCGCGGCTCTGCTGGCCACCACCACCGCCTGCGCCACCACCTGCACCGCCGCCACCGCCGGACTGGTTGCCTTTGCTCTCTTCGGTCAGCAGCTTGGCGATGTCCTCGGCGTTGCCATAACTCACGATGATGTATTCGGTCACGGTCTCGACGCGATTCTCGATCGCAATGCGCGCGTCTTCCTTGTCCTGCTCGAATTTGGCGATCTCGGCCTGCGGAGCGACCCAGACGACGTTGCCGCTGCGGCGTTTATCGAGCGCCTTGGCCTGCAGCACGATGTCGAGCGCCTGATCCCACGGCACATTGATCAGCCGCAACGTCACGTTGCCCTGCACGGTATCGCTGGCGACGATATTGAGATTCGACTCCTCGGCGATCAGCTGCAGCACCGTGCGCACCGGCACGTCCTGGAAGTTGAAGGTCACCGGACGACCGGCGAACGGACGGGCCGCTGTTGCCGCCTTTTGCGCGGTACCGGCTGTGGCGGAAGCAGCACCGACCGCCCGGGTCGCCGTGGCCGCACGCGGTACCAGTTCAACGATGTAGTCGCGACCGGTCTGGTAAGCCAGCGGTTCGAAAGCGCCCTTCGCACTCAGCACGACCTGCGCCTTGTCGGCGCTGCCGCTGGCCTGGATCTGCTGCACCGGCGTGGCGAAGTCGCTGACATTGAGCATCCGCTGCAGATGCGCGGGCATCGTGGCGTTGCCGATGTCGACGACCACGCCGGCATTGCTTGAGCGCATGTCGGGCGTCGCACCGTCTTTGTCGAAGTGCAGGATCAACTTGCCGGATCCGCCATCGCCACGCTGGAAGTCGATGCTGGTGATCGATGCGGTCGCAGCGCTGACCGTCGGGGTCTGCTGGACAACATCGACCGCCGGCGCCGACAGGCTGGGCGGGGCCGCGTTGACGGCGCTGAGCGCCGACAACAGACCGGCGGCAAGGCCGTAGATTGCGGCCTTCATTGGCATTGTGCGACGGCCCTGCTGCTGGCTATGCGCGTTGAGTACGATCATTTCGCTATCCCCTCGTCTATTCGTCATCGAGCGAAACCGTCGCCGGCCGCTCCAGCCAACCGCCTGCACCATCGGGAACCAGTTCGACAAGTTCGATGCGATCTTCGAACACGCCGGTCACACGCCCATCGGCCTGGCCCATGTAATCGCCCGGACGCACGCGGTAAGTGACCTTTTCGGGCACCATCACCAGCGCGACCAGCGCCCCACCTTTGCCGAGAGTCCCGACCATGTCGAGACTATCCAGCGGAAATTGCTCCAGCACCTGCTTGCGGCGGTTCGCTTCGGGGCGTGGCCCGGAAGCTGAAGACCCTGATGCGAACGCGGTGCTGAACGGATCGCGCAGCGATTGCGCGGAGTATTCGAACGTCTCGAACTGCTGCATGACAGGCAGCGGATCGAGTGCCGGTGCGGGCCGCGCCTTGACCTCGGCGACCCACTCCTCG
>JANLSB010000323.1:0-4024 GCA_031362125.1 Lysobacterales bacterium
GCGCCGCACGTTCGCGCGGCGCCAGCAACGCATCGAACTCCTGACTGACACGATCGCGATGGATCTGCAGTCGGAGCAGCAGCGTCGCCCAGTCCAGTTCACCCAATCCCTGCGCAAGCCGCGCACGCTCCGCCGGATCGCTCGGCAATTGCTGCGTCTGCGCGTCGCGCAGCATCTGCAGCCGGTTTTCAAGCAGACGCAAAAAGCGATACGCCGCGATCAAGGCGTCGCGGGTGTCTTCGGTCAGATGTCGGCCATCGCACAGGGCGCGCAGTGCCGGCTGCAGACGCCGCTCCCGCAATGCAGCCTCGCGTCCACCGCGGATCAACTGCAGAGCCTGGGCGAGGAATTCGATCTCGCGGATCCCACCCGGGCCACGCTTGATGTCGTCGGCCAGATCCTTGCGCGCGACTTCGGCTGCGATGGTCGCCTTCATCTCGCGCAGGCCATCCAGCGCGCCGTAGTCGAGATAGCGCCGGTAGACGAACGGCCGCAGCGTGTCGAGGAACCGCGCGCCGGCATCGAGATCACCGGCGACCGCGCGCGCCTTCTGCCAGGCGTAGCGCTCCCAGTCGCGGCCCTCGCGCTGGAAATACTGCTCCATCGCCGCGAACGACAGCACGACACGGCCAGCGGTGCCGAACGGACGCAGACGCAGATCGACGCGGTGGCAGAAGCCTTCGGCTGTGACTTCGTCCAGCAACTTCGCAAGCTGTTGGCCCATACGCGCGAAGTAATCCTCAGCCGCCAATGAGCGCGTTCCGTCGGAGTCGCCATCGGAGTCGTAGGCGTAGACCAGATCGATATCGGAGCTGAAATTCAGTTCGCCGCCGCCCAGTTTTCCCAGCGCGAATACAACCAGCCGCACCGGCACGCCATCAATGCCGCGAACGGTGCCGAAGCGCTGCGCGAATTCGGCTTCCAGTGCGTTCAATGCGCACTGCAGACAGTCTTCGGCCAGCCGCGTGGTCGCCGCGAGCGTCTCGTCGAGCGTGTCGAGGCCGTGGACATCGCGCCAGATCAGACGCACCGATTCAGCCTGGCGATAGCGGCGCAGCAGCGTCGGCCACTCGCTGCGATTCCCGGCCGTCAGTTCAGGCAGCGGCTGCGCCCGCGGGCCGTCATCGGCGAGCAGTGTCGGCAGCAGCGCCGGCTGGCGCAGGCAGATGTCCACCGAGAAATCGCTGACACGCGCCAGCGCGCGAATCCGCGCATCGGCGTCCGCCCCTCCGGGCAAGTCCGTCTGTGCCGCCCGCAGGCGTGCCAACGCCCGATCGGGCACTGTGGTCTTCGATACTTCTGACTCATCCATGCACGGATTCTGGCATCCCGATGCGCATTCGACCCGGACCACGAAAGTCCGGGCAATAGTCCGGACAACAAAAAGCCCGCCCCGGTCGAACCGGTAACGGGCTAGCTCCCTCCCCCACGTCGGGATGCGTCCTCATCGTGAAGGAATCGTTATCTCAACGCACGCTGCACTGCAAAAAAGAACCCATGAGTTCAAAAAAGATGGCTTCAGTCCGGCCTTGGGCCACGTCCGGCATCGCGCAGGATCTCACGCGCGGCATTGCGACCCGGCAAACCGGTGACGCCACCGCCGGGATGCGTGCCGGAACCGCAGAGATACAGGCCCGGAATCGCGCCGCGATAGTTGCCCTGCCCCAGCAGCGGCCGCGCCGAGAACAGCTGATCCGGCCCCAGCGCACCGTGGAAAATGTCGCCACCGATCAGACCGAACGTGCGTTCCAGGTCCAGCGGCGACAGCGCCTGATACCCCAGCACGCTGCGCCGGAAGTTCGGCGCCCAGGCATCGACGGTGTCGATCATCAGGTTCGCGACGGTCTCGCGGTGCACATCCCAGCCGCCGTCGACTTCGGGATGCACGTGCTGGCAAAACAAACTGGCGACGTGCTGCCCGGGCGGCGCCAGCGTGTCGTCGAGCGTCGAGGAGATCACCAGTTCGACGATCGGTTTGCGCGCCCAGCCGGCATTGTGCTCCTTCGATTTGGCGTCGAAATAGGCCTGCTCGAAATAGCGCAGCGACGATCCGATCAGGATGCCGCTCTGATGATGCGACTGCAGATGTGTGCCCGGCGCGGCGGCGAAGCCCGGCAATTCGCTCAGCGCCACATTCATCCGGAACGTGGCCGAACCGCAGCGGTAGCGCGCGATCCGCGACTTGGTGTCGTCATCCAGCGCGCTCGGCGGCACCAGCCGCTGATACAGCAGCTTCGGATTGACGTTGGACACCACCATCGACGCTGCGATCTCGGTGCCGTCGGCCAGCGCCACGCCGACCGCGCGACCGTCTTTCACCAGCACCTGCGCGACTTCGGCGTCGGTATCGATACGCACGCCGCGTGCGGCGCACTCCTTCGCCATGGCCTGTGTAATCGCGCCCATGCCGCCGATCGCATGCCCCCACACGCCGGTCTTGCCGTTCACTTCGCCGAACACGTGATGCAGCAGCACGTAGGCCGAGCCCGGCGTGTACGGGCTGGCGAAATTGCCGACCACAGAATCCCAGCCCAGCGCAGCCTTCAGCGGCTCGCCCTCGAACCAGCCGTCGAGCAGATCGCCTGCGGATTTCGCGAACAGATCGAGCAGATCGCGACGCGCGGCCATGTCCAGCGTCTTCAGCTGCTTGGCGGCCGAGAACGAGGCCAGCCAATCGGCGAGCACGAAGCGGTCGGACACGTTCGGCGGCGCGCGCAGCATCAGTTCGCGCAGCACGGCGACAACGCGATCGAGCATCGCGTAGTACTTCGGCAACTGCTCGACATCGCGCTTCGACCAGCGCGCGATATCGGCCGCGCCGTGTTCGCCGCCAAGACGGAACGATTGCCCGTCGGCCAGCGGCAGGAAGTTGGAGTACGGGCGCTCCACCACCCGCAAGCCGTGCTCCGTCAGGCGCAGATCGCGGATCACTTTCGGATTGAGCAGACTCACGGTGTAGCTCGCCACCGAATTGCGGAACCCCGGGTGGAATTCCTCGGTGACCGCGGCGCCGCCGACGATGCTGCGCCGCTCAAGCACCCGTACCTTCAAGCCAGCCGCCGCCAGATAGGCTGCGCAGACCAGTCCGTTGTGGCCGCCGCCGAGGATCAGGGCATCTGTAGACGTCGACTTCATCATCAGCACCTCGGAGTGAATGCCGAGGATAAGTGCAGCTGCGACGCAGCGCCAGCCGCTGTCGCCGGAATGAGCAGTCGCAGCAAAATCTGCTGCCTGCCCATCCCCGGCGAGTTCAGCGACTCATGCAACTCATCATCCGGTCATAACGAGGCACATGGAAACACCCCGGCGACCTTATTCACTATTCGACGACCTCCACCGTAAACATATCCGAGCCGCCGGCATCGTCGGTGGCGAAGAACTTGACCTTCTTCGCTTTGGCACCCGCTTTGACAGTAATCACGAACTCGTATTCACCGCGTTCGTTGAGCTTGGCCTGTGCGCTGACTTCGGAGTCTTCGGTCAAGGGCTCGATATCGAACGGTGGGATACCGCCGGCGATGCCGACCCGCGCCGTCGCGCCTGGGGCGACTTTCAGCGCCCCGGACTGCGCAATGAGCACACCGAAGGGCCGCAAAGTATTGGCGCGCAAATGCAGGCACTGTTCGATCGGACGCTCGGACTTTGGATCAGCGCCGAGGTCGGCTTGGATCCGGTTGAATTCGGTCGTGAACGCCTCGATCCGTTCTTGCAGTTTTTTAATGTCGTCGGCGAAAGCAAGAGCGGACGCTCGGTACTTTTCCAACGCGTTACGGCTGAGCGTACAGCCGTCATTGACCACAGGGTTGCTGACAGTGATCTCAGGAATAGCGAGGTCTGGCGTGAGTGTTTTGGCGGTTGGCGCGGACCCTGTGAGCGCCGGCAACTTCGAGCCGGTGAGCAGCTTGGCGAGTTCGGCCGGGTCCGGCTGTTGCGCCGCCAATTGCCGGTTGACTGCGAGGCGGATGGCGCGGGTCACGTCGATCAGGTCCGACCGTGCGGAACGCGACTGCCGCATCAGTTGATT
>JANLSB010000343.1:0-10298 GCA_031362125.1 Lysobacterales bacterium
CCGAACGTCAGCGCCAATGTGCCCGCGATGACCGCTGCGAAAGCGGCCTTCGACAAAAACGATGCCCGATGCCGCATGGCGATTCTCCCGAAGACCCCATGCCGGACGGCGCTGCCGCAGAAACGACCGGGGCGAATGCGAGCGGGTCCGATCTGCATCATCGGACACCACCCGCGAAAGACAACAGATGCGACGGCCACGCCCGCAGTGCGGGCGCGGCACGATGCTTATTTCACGCCGTGCATCAGCTTCTGTATCAGGGGAGCGACCAGGAACAGCAGTACGCCAGCACCGAGCAGCGCCCAGAAACCGAACGTATAACCGGCGTGCGCCGATTGCACGGTCATGCCGCCTTCGCCGCTGACGCGACCGGCGAAAATGCCGGCCAGATTGTTGCCGATCGCGATCGACAGGAACCAGCAGCCCATGGCCAGACCACCGAGTCGGGCGGGCGCGAGCTTGGTGGTCATCGACAGGCCGATCGGCGACAGACACAGCTCGCCGATCGACTGGATCACATAAACCATGAACAGCGTCCAGAACGGGATCTTGCCGTCGCCGTCGACCATGCTCGACAACGCCACCATCAGCAGCAGGAAGGCCAGGCCGTTGAAGATCAGACCGAGGCCGAATTTGCGCGGGATGGACGGATTGTTCTTGCCCATCCTCACCCATAGCCATGCCAGCACCGGGGCCAGGGCGATGATGGCGACCGAGTTGACCGACTGGAACCACGAGGTCGGGAAGCGCGGTTCGCCGGCCAGGGCGCTGAACAGGCCCTCCATGCCGATGTCGCGATTGACGATGCGATCGGCGAGGAAATTGAACGAGCTGCCGGCCTGTTCAAAGAACATCCAGAACAGCACGTTGAACACGAAGATGGTCAGCATCGCGATCACCTTGTCGCGCGAAACGCTGTCCTCGCGAACGCCTTCGCGGAACAGCATGACCGCGGGGATCACGAACAGCGACATCAGGATGCCCTGCAGAAGCGTCGCATCGATGGTCAGCAGGGCGTAGAACACCGGAATGCCGATGCCCACACCGCCGAACAGCACCAGCGAGACATTGCGCAGGCCGGTCTGATGCGCGGCGGGAAGGCCGATGCCCTTGAGCTGGCTGCGACCGAACCAGAACCAGACCAGGCTGAGGATCATGCCGATACCGGCGGCGATGAACACCACCTTGTAGGCGGGCGTGTCTTCAATCCCGAACAGCTTCTTGGCCAGATATTGGGTGATCAACGGCGCCAAAAGCGCGCCGAGATTGATGCCCATGTAGAAGATGGTGAAGCCGGAGTCGCGACGCTCGTCGCCCTGCGCATACAGCCTGCCGACCATGGTCGAAATGATCGGCTTGAACAGGCCGTTGCCGACGATGATGGTGGCGAGGCCGAGCTTGAACAGAGATTCGGAGGGCGAAGCGAGCAGAAACAAGCCGGCCGCCATGACGATGGCGCCGAGCAGGATCGAACGTTGGTAACCGATGAGCTTGTCCGCGATGTAGCCGCCGAAGATCGCGCCCGCATATACCAGGGCGAGATACGCGCCGTAGAGTTCGCTGGCCGGCTTTTCGCCCGAAGCATCGCCATTGTGGAACTGCGCCACGATGTACAACACCATCGCCCAACGGATGCCGTAGAACGCGAAGCGTTCCCAGAATTCCGACATGAACAGCATCCACAGCGGTTTGGGATGGCCCAAAAACTGGGTGAATTCCGGGATGGCCGGTGGGCCGGATGTGGTCGTCGCTCCGCTCATGCGGGTTCTCTCTCAGTAGATGTCAGGGCTGAACGTGCGCCAAACGGAGCGCATCGGCCGCGAGAATGACCGACCGGCTCCGACCCGTCAAACCGCAGCATGCCTGTTGCGCCGCAGCATCTCCTGCGGCACAGCCATTCCAATGATCAGGGAGCGGCGGGAACCGCGATCGGTTCAACCTGCTGGATAGGTGTAGCTGGCCTGCAAGCCCAGCGGCAGGCCCAAGCCCCAGAACGCCAACAGCAGCAAGGTCCAGACCACCAGCAGCGTCACCGTGTACGGCAGCATCAGCGCCACCAGGGTGCCGATGCCTGTGCTCTTCACATAACGCTGGCAGAACACCACGATCAGCGGGAAGTACGGCATCAGCGGGGTGATGATGTTGGTGGTGGAATCGCCGACGCGGTACGCGGCCTGGGTGAGATCCGGCGAGACGCCCAGCTGCATCAGCATCGGCACCATCACCGGGCCGATCAGGCCCCATTTCGCCGACGCCGAACCCACCAGCAGATTCACCGAGGCGGTGAGCAGAATGATGCCGAACAGCGTCAGCCCCATCGGCAACTGCATGCTTTTGAGCGCCTCTGCGCCTTTGACCGCGATCAACGCACCAAGATTGCTCTGGCCGAAGGCGTAGATGAACTGCGCGCAGAAAAACGCCATCACGATGTAATACCCCATGCCGCTCATCGACTTGCTCATGCCGGCGATGATGTCGCGATGGGTTTTGACCGACCGCGAAGCGATGCCATAGACCACGCCGGGAATCAGGAAAAAGATGAAGATCAACGCCACGATCGACTGCATCACCGGTGCCTGCGCGACCGCGTGCTGACCGGCGACGCCGCCCGGCGCATCGGCCGGCGCGCGCCACGGCGAATCCACCGGCACCAGGGTGAGCACGAACAACGCAGCCGCGATCAGCATCGCCAACACCGCGAACCACAGGCCGCGACGTTCGGTGGCGGTCATCGCTTCCATCGCCTGCGGCAGCTGCGCCGGGTCGCCGTCGACCGGCGTGTTGCGCAGGCGCGGCTCGATGACTTTGTCGGTGAGGAACCAGCCGACCGCGATGATCATGAAAGTGGATGCGGTGGTGAAGAAATAATTGTTCAGCGGATTGACCACGAATTCGGGATCGATCACCCGCGCCGCAGCCTGGGTGAGCCCCGCCAGCAGCGGATCGAGACTCGACGGCACAAAGAAGGTGGCGGAGAACCCGCCCGACACGCCCGCGAAAGCGGCGGCGATGCCGGCCAGCGGATGGCGGCCGGCGGCGTAGAAAATCACCGCGCCCAGCGGGATCACCAGCACGTAGCCCGCGTCGACGGCGACATGGCTGAGCACGCCCACTGCGATCAGCACCGGCGTCAGCAGCGCCTTCGGTGTGACACTCAGCATCGCGCGCAGGGCGGCGTTGATGAAACCGGTATGTTCGGCCACGCCCAAGCCCAGCATCGCTACCAGCACCACGCCCAGCGGCGGGAAGTTCACGAAGGTCTTGACCATTTCCGCCATGAAACCGGTGAGGCTGGCGCCTTCGAGCAGGTTCTTGATCTGGATCGGCTGGCCGTTGCGCGGGTCCAGTTCGGCGAACTGCACGTTCGAGAGCAGCGCCGACACGATCCAGACCACCACCATCAACCCCAGGAACAGCAGCGCGGGATCGGGAAGCTTGTTGCCGACGCGTTCGACGGTGTCGAGGAATCGGGTCATGGTGCTGCGCTTGGGCACTGCGGTCTGGCTCATCGGTTCGGCATCAGTCGGTCGGGGTACCGGATGCTAGAGCCTGCGAGGGTTTTTTTCACGTGCCAGACGACGGCGCTCAACGCGTCGGGCCGATCACCGTGCGTACGTCGAACAGTTCCGGGAAGAACGTCAGGTCCAGCGCCTGCTTGAGGAAACCCGCGCCGCTGGAGCCGCCGGTGCCGCGCTTGAAGCCGATCACCCGCATCACCGTGCGCAGGTGGCGGAAACGCCAGACCTGGAACTGGGTTTCGAGATCGACCATGTCCTCGCACAGCGCGTACTCGCGCCAGTAGCTGCCGGTGTCCTCATAGATGCGTTCGAACACCGGAATCAATGCGGGATCGTGGACATGGGCACGTGTCCAATCGCGGTCGACATGCGTCGCCGGCACCGCATGACCCCAGCGCGCGAGATAGCGCAGGAATTCATCGTAGAGACCCGGCGCTTCCAGCACCGCGCGCAGCCGCGCCTGCGCCGCCGGATCGTACTCGAACACCCGCAGCATCGCCGCGTTCTTGTTGCCCATCAGGAATTCGATGGTGCGATATTGCAGCGATTGGAAACCCGACGACGGCCCCAGCACATCGCGGAACTCCATGTATTCGGACGGCGTCAGCGTCTCCAGCACCGACCACATCGACGTGAGCTGCTCCTGCACGCGCTTGCAGCGCGCCGCAGCCTTGCCGAACTGCCAGACCCGGTCGTTGCGCAGATGATCGACTGCTGCAGTCAATTCATGGCCCAGCAGTTTCATCCACAGTTCGGCGACCTGATGCTGGACGATGAACAGCATCTCGTCGTGATGCGGCGGATTCGACAGGGGTTGCTGCGCGCTCAGCAGACGGTCCAGATGCAGATAACCGCTGTAGGTCATGCGGCCGGACAGGTCGGTGTGGATGCCCGCTTCGAGTGGGCGTTCGTTGTGGTCGATGCTCATCCGTACAGAGTAACGCAGGACCGTATGGAAGGCCCGGCGACAAAGCGCCCGGGGATTTTCCGGCCGCCAGTCATCGGGCTGCAACCCACGGCGCGCAGGATTTCCGTCACACTTCAGCGTCCGCAAGCGCCAGCTGCGGCATCTCAATCGTCGCACCGTAGGCGTTCCCGCAGCAGCCGCACGCCGGTCGCTGCGGTTTCAAATGTCACCCCAGAAGCGCGACTCCGGCCGCGCTTCTTTTTTGCCCGCCGCCACCCACGTCGGGGCGCGGTCGGACCCCACCGGGGCGACCAGTCATCGGATTGAAACCCCCGGCGCGCAGGATTTCCGTCACACTTCGCAGTCCGCACGCGCCAGCGGCGGCACCACATCCGGATCGGGGGATCACCATGCTTCGTTTCATGGGCCGCATATTGACGGCTGGTTTGTTCTTGTTCGCCGGGGCGTCGCACGCCCAGGTCGTGATCAGTCAGGTGTATGGCGGCGGCGGCAATACGGGCGCCACCTACAACCGCGATTTCGTCGAGCTGTTCAACCGCGGCTCCAGCCCGGTGTCGCTCAACGGCTTCAGCGTGCAGTACTCCAGCGCGACCGGCACCGGCAACTTCGCCGTCGGCTCCACCCTACCCAATGTCAGTCTTTCGCCGGGCCAGTACTTTCTGGTCGGCATGAGCAGCGGCGCCAGCGGCGCGGCCCTGCCCACCGTCGACGCCAGCGGCACATCCGCCATGAGCGGCACCGCCGGCAAAGTCGTACTGGTGAACGCCGCCACCGCACTGGCCTGCAACGGTGGTTCCACGCCCTGCTCCGGCGCACAGCTCGCGCTGATCGTCGACCTTGTCGGCTACGGCGGCGCCAACTTCTTCGAAGGCACCGCACCCACCGCAGTTCTGGGCAACGCCCTCTCGGCGATGCGCGCCGGCAACGGCTGCACGGATACCAACCAGAATGGCGCCGATTTCGCCGCGGTGACGCCCGTCGCACGCAACACCGCTTCGCCGCTGCAGAGCTGCAGCGGCGGTGGCCTGCCGCTGCTGGCCGTGTCCGATGTCAGCGCGTTCGAAGGCGACACCGGCACCACCACGATGACCTTCGGCTTCGGCCTGAATGCACCGGCCGGCGTCGGCGGCGTCACCATCACCTACGCCACCGCCGACGGCACCGCCACCGCAGGCAGCGACTATGTCGCCAACAGCGGCACCGCCACCATCGCCGAAGGCGCGACCTCGACCACGGTTGCGATCACCATCAACGGCGACACCACCCCCGAACCGAACGAAACCTTCTTCGTCCGCATCAGCGCTGCCACCGGCGCGACGATTTCCGACAACGAAGGCCTCGGCACGATCCAGAACGACGATGTCAGCGTCGTCGCGATCCCGCAGATCCAGGGCAGCGGCCTGACCTCGCCCTTGGTCGGCACCATCGTCACCACCGAAGGCATCGTGACGGCGCAGAAGTTCAACAATGGCTTCTTCCTGCAGGCCGCGAACGACGACAGCAATCCGGCGACCTCCGAAGGCATCTTCGTCTTCACCTCGACCGCGCCGCCGGCCACCGCCACCGTCGGCAACCGCATCCGCGTCACCGGTACGGTCGTGGAATTCACGCCCAGCACCAATCTCAACCAGCTGTCGATCACCGAGATCACCACGGTCACCTCGATCCAGGTGCTCTCCACGGGTAACGCCCTGCCGGCACCGGTCGAATTGACCAGCGCCGACTTCAGCGCCGCATCCACCCCGGGTACCGGCGAAAAGTTCGAAGGCATGCGCGTCAGCGTGGCCCGCGGCATCGCAGTCGCCGGCGCCGACGGCTTCATCACCGAGTCCAGCGCCACGTCCAGCACCACCGGCGTGTTCCATATCGTGCTGTCCGGCGTGGACCGCCCGTTCCGCGAGCCGGGCATCGGCATTCTCGACACCTTCCCGATTCCGGGCGGCAAGACCCCGCCGCGTTTCGATACCAACCAGGAACGCCTGATGGTCCGCACCCGCGGCCAGGTCGGCGCTGTCGCGATCGCGCTCGACGCCGGTGCGGAAGTGAACAATCTGGTCGGCGTGCTCGACTATTTCTCGGGTGCCTGGGCGATCCTTCCGGATGCGGCCACACCGCCGACGATCGTCGGCGGCAAGGTGCCGACACCTGTCGGCGATGCCAGCTACGAAGCCGTCACCATCGGCGGCTTCAACCTGCTGCGTTTCTTCGATGAAGTGAACGACAGCAACGGTGCGCCCACACTCACCGCCGCCGCCGTCGACAAACGTCTGACCAAGACCGGTCTGGCGATCTGCGATTTCATGAAGGCGCCGGACATCCTCGGCGTGGTCGAAGTCGAGAATCTGCGCGTGCTCGGCCTGCTCGCCGACCGCATCAACGCCACCTGCGCCAGCGCGCCGAACTATGTCCCGTATCTGGTGCAGGGCAACGACGTCGGCGGCATCAACGTCGGTTTCCTGGTCAGCAACCGCAGTATCGGCGCGGTGTCGCGCGTCGAAGTGCTCGAAGTGACCCAGTTCGGCAAGGACACCGTCCTCAACAACCCGAACGGTTCCACCAGCCTGCTCAACGACCGACCGCCGCTGATGCTGCGCGCGAACCTGCGTCAGGACAACGGCGCGACCTATCCGGTCACCGTGATCGTCAACCATCTGCGCTCGCTCAACGGCATCGACGACACCGCCGCAGGCAGCAGCGGCTGGCCGACCGAAAGCGAACGCGTCCGCGCCAAGCGCGCACAGCAGGCGGTGTTCCTCGCCAATCTGGTCCAATCGCGGCAGCAGGCCAACCCAAGCGAGAACATCGTGCTGCTCGGCGATTTCAACGCCTTCGAGTTCAGCGACGGCTACGCCGACGTGATGGGCATCGTCCGCGGCGACCAAGTGGCCGAGCCGAACGTGTTGACCTGGATCGCCAGCCCGATCACCACGCCGCTGATCGACGGTTCGCAGCTGACCGTCGACCCGGCCGAGCGCTACTCGTACGTGTTCGACGGTAATGTGCAGACGCTCGACCACGTGGTCGTGAACGAGTCGATGGTGATGGCGGCGGCCGACCTGGTGGTCGACCATGCCCGCATCAACGCCGACTTCGGTGTGCACAACTTCGGCGTCGCCAGCAACGCGATCCGAGTCTCCGATCACGATCCGGTACGTCTGAGCATCAGCGTCGCGGACTTCCGCAGCGCCGACCTGTCGATCACCGCCGGCGCCAGCCCCGCCAATGTCGCCGCCGGCGGCATCGCCACCTTCACCGCCAACGTCAGCAATGCGGGTCCGAACAAGGCCTCGTTCCCCAGCGTTGCGCTGGTGTTCGATGCACTGGTCCCGGTGACGGTCACCGCGCCGGCAGCCTGGACCTGCGCTGCGCCGGTCCAGGCGAGCAACACCACCAGCGTCACCTGCACGGCCATGTCGCTCGATGCCACCGGCACGGTTGCGTTCAGCGCCGCCGTGATCGCACCGTCGCTGACGACAGCCAGTACGCTGCGCATGGCGGCAGCGGTGACCTCGCAGACCCGCGACCGCACCAACGCCGACAACTCGGCTTCGGCGCAGGTCTCGGTGGCTGCGGTCGTCATCGTCCTGCCCAGCGCCGATCTGTCGCTGCGCATGGTCGGCGGCCCGTCCGGCTTCATCCGCGCCGGCAGTACCGCGCTGTTCTCGGTCCCGGTGCGCAACACCGGTCCGAATGCGGTACCGCAGGCGGTCGTGACCTTCACCGGCAACATTCCGCTGGCCAACGCCAACGTGATCGCACCCCCGGGCTGGACCTGCACGCGCGACACCACGACGACCGGCTTCTCGATCGCCTGCACGCTCACCGTCAGCTTCGGAGTTGGCGAACGCCGCACCTTCACGTTCTCGGGCGTCGCCCCGTCGCAGCTCGTCCAGAGCAGCATGAGCCTGACCAGCCGCGTGAGTTCGAGCACCACCAGCGACCCGGTGCCGAGCAACGATGCCTCGGCCTACACGGTCAATATCGTCGCACCATAAGCGTTCCCGCAGCGGCCGCACGCCGGTCGCTCCGGTTTCAAATGTCACTTCAGAAGCGCGGCTCCGGCCGCGCTTCTTTTTTTTCGCGCGGGCGAATGCCGGCCGCAGTCGCCATACGCCATCGCACGGCCGGCGCCATGACGCGGTGCGCAACGGACGCTTCAGGCGCAGCAGGTATGATTCGCGAACCGACGCAACTGACGACCCCCACGATGACCGTCGTAGCCCGATTCGAAATCGAGTATCTGCAATATCTCGGCCCCGACGGCGCGCTGGTTGCATCGCCGCCCGATGCCTACCAGGATCCCGCCTCGCTGCTGCCGCTGTTCAAACAGATGCTGATGGTCCGCAACTTCGACAGCAAGGCGATCGCGCTGCAACGCACCGGCAAACTCGGCACTTATGCCGCGTGTCTCGGCCACGAAGCCACCCATATCGGCATCGGCGCCGCAATGCGCCCGGAAGACGTGTTCGCACCCAGCTACCGCGAGTACGGCGCGCAGTTCATGCGCGGCGTGCGTCCGCGCGAAGTGCTGCTGTACTGGGGCGGCGACGAGCGCGGCAACGATTTCGCGGTGCCGAAGCACGATTTTTCGTGGTGCGTGCCGATCTCCACCCAATGCCTGCATGCCGCAGGCGCGGCGCTCGCGTTCAAGCTGCGCAAGGAACCGCGCGTGGCGGTGGCCACCTGCGGCGACGGCGGCAGCTCCAAGACCGACACCTATGCTGCGATCAATGCCGCCGGTGCCTACGCCCTGCCTTTCGTCCAGTGCATCATCAACAACGGCTGGGCGATCTCGGTCCCGCGCGCGGCACAGACCGGCGCACCGACGCTGGCGCAGAAAGGCATCGCCGGCGGCCTGCACTGCCTGCAGGTGGACGGCAACGACATCATGGCGGTGATGGAGGGCATGCGCCGCGCACTCGACCGCGCGCGCAGCGGCGGCGGCGGCAGCGTGATCGAATTCATGACCTATCGCCTGCACGACCACACCACCGCCGACGACGCCCGCCGTTATCGCGGCGAGGACGAAGTAAAGGCGGCCTGGGCGCGCGAGCCGATCGCGCGACTGCGGACCTATCTGACCGGTGCCGGCGTGTGGGATGAAGCGCAGGAAAGCGCCTGGACCGACGAATGCGCAAAAATGATCGACATCGAGATCAACGCCTATCTGGAAACGCCAGTGCAACCGGTGAGCGCGATGTTCGATTTCCTGTACGCCGAGTTGCCGCCGGATCTGCAACTGCAGCGTGCCGAGGCCATCGCAACAGAGGGCCGCAAGCATGGTTGATGGCGCACCGATTACATTGATCGAAGCGATCACCCAGGCGCTCGCCTACGAAATGCGCGTCGATGAACGCGTCCTCGTGCTCGGCGAAGATGTCGGCGTGAACGGCGGCGTGTTCCGCGCCACCGCCGGCCTGCAGCAGATCTTCGGATCCGAGCGCGTGATCGACACGCCGCTGGACGAGACCACGATCGCCGGCCTCACCGTCGGCATGGCCGCGCAGGGCATGCGCCCGGTCGCCGAAGCGCAGTTCGACGGCTTCGTCTATCCGATGATCGATCACATCGTCTGTCATGCGGCGCGCATGCGCTATCGCACCCGCGGCCGTCTGACCTGCCCGATGGTGCTGCGCGTACCGTGGGGCGGCGGCATCCGTGCGCCGGAGCACCACAGCGAAGCCAACGAATCGATGTTCACCAACGTGCCCGGCCTGCGCGTGGAGATGCCCTCAGCGCCGCAGCGCGCCTACGGCCAGCTGCTGGCCGCGCTCCGCGACGAGGAACCGGTGATCTACATGGAACCCAAGCGCATCTATCGCCAGTTCAAGGAACTGGTGCCGGACGACGGC
>JANLSB010000402.1:0-13227 GCA_031362125.1 Lysobacterales bacterium
TCCACCTATTCGCTTCCACCTATTCGCTTCCACCTAAAAACAGAAGCCCGCCGATGGCGGGCTTCCTTGGACAGCAGATCCCTCGCCTGCAGCTCGGGATGATTGATTCGCGACGAGACCCGCTGCGCGGGCCTCTGCGAATCAATCACTTCACGCGGCTGAAATATTCACCAGAACGCGTATCGACCTTGATGATTTCTTCCTGACCCACGAACAGCGGCACGCGGACCACGGCGCCGGTTTCGAGGACTGCGGGCTTGCCGCCGCCGCCGGAGGTGTCGCCGCGCACGCCCGGGTCGGTCTCGACGATCTTCAGCTCGACGAAGTTCGGCGGAGTGACGGCGATCGGGATGCCGTTCCAGAGTGTGACCAGACACTCTTCCTCGCCCTTCAGCCACTTCTCGGCGCCGCCCATGCCGGCCTTGTCGGCCTGCACCTGCTCGAAGCTTTCCGGGTTCATGAAGTGCCAGTACTCGCCGTCGCCGTAGAGGAACTGCATGTCGGTATCGACCACGTCCGCCACTTCCAGCGCGTCGGTCGCCTTCATGGTCATTTCGACCACGCGGCCCGACTTGATGTTGCGGAACTTGATGCGGGTGAAGGCCTGGCCCTTGCCCGGCTTGACGTATTCGGTCTCGGTGATGACGCAAGGATCGTTGTTGACCAGGATCTTCTGGCCGTTCTTGACGTCGTTCATGCCCAGGCTGGCCATGCGGTGCTCCTGATGAATGCGGTCTGGGGCCGCCCGGCGGGGCGGCTAGAATGGGAGGCTGGGCCCCGGAACGCTGGCGCGCCCGGACCGACCCGGCCACAGAACCGACAATGATACCCGCAGCCTCGCCCGCCCTGCAGCCTACCCCAGCCTCCCCGACGTCCAGCGGGGACTGGAAGCGCCTGTGGCGCGATGCCATCCGCGACCCGCGCGAGCTGTTGGCCCTGCTCGGGCTGGAAGGCCGCGTGTCCGGGTTGTCGGACGAAGCCGCCGAACAATTCCCGCTGCGGGTGCCGCGCGGATTCGTTGCGAAGATGCGTCATGGCGACCCCCACGACCCACTGCTGCGCCAGATCCTGCCGCTGGACGAGGAGCTGCGGCCGATGCCGGGCTTCGGCCTGGACGCGGTCGGCGATGCCGCCGCCAAGGCCGCCACCGGAATGATCCACAAATACAACGGGCGGGCCTTGCTGATCGCCACCGGCAACTGCGCGGTGCACTGCCGCTACTGCTTCCGCCGTCACTTTCCCTATGCCGAAGAAACCGCCGCCGCAGGCCAGTGGCGCGAGGCCGTGGTCGCGATCCGCGCCGATGACAGCATCGAAGAGGTCATCCTGTCCGGCGGCGATCCGCTGTCGTTGGCCACGCCCAAGTTGGCCGAATTGACCGCGCAGCTGGCGACGATCCCGCACCTCCGCCGCCTGCGCATCCACACCCGGCTGCCGGTGGTGTTGCCGGAACGCATCGACACCGAATTCACCGACTGGCTGCGCACCCTGTCCTGGCCGGTCGCGGTGGTGATCCACGCCAACCACGCCAACGAATTCGACACGGATGTCGATGCCGCGATGGCGCGACTGCGCGCGGCGAACGCGACGCTGCTGAATCAGGCAGTGCTTCTGCGCGGCGTGAACGACAGCGTCGACGCGCTCGTCGCATTGTCCGAACGCGGCTTCGCCGCCGGCGTGCTGCCGTATTACCTGCACCAACTCGACCGCGTGCAGGGCGCCGCGCATTTCGAGGTCAGCGACGACGAGGCCCGATCACTGCACAAGGCGATGATCGGGCGACTGTCAGGATATCTTGTGCCGAAGCTGGTGCGGGAAGTGGGGGGGGATGGTTCGAAACGAGCGGTGTAGGGTGTGCTTTATGCCCACCATTGCAACAGATCCGCTGCCGCGAAAAATGGGCGAAGGCATATCACACAGCAGCAAACTCAATGTCGTCAGCAGCACATCAACGCTCAATCGTCAAAGCAGCGGGTATAAACCCCATGCCGCTGTGCCTGATCGCGTTTTGTTAGTTGGTGAAAACACGCTGACTCACATCGAACACGAACAAGTCCGCCCTTGCCTCTAAAAAATCCATCATGAAGATTGTGTGGTTCGTATAAAACCTGTCGTCATCATCAGCGAACACCACCCTCACACGTCTATCTGCGACACAAATCTTCTCGCGACGAATCGAATCCGCCAGATTGGCCATTTCCCGAGAATCCGCAAGCACATCTTCTCCTCTTTCGTAAAAGACTCGAATCCACCAATCATCCCAGGAAAGCAGCAGATTCCCGCCTTCCCCACCAAACGGATCTTCTTCGCGCTCAATGTGAAATCCATGCACGGCAGAAAAATAGTCTCGAAGCAGAACTTCAAGAGAATCAATACTCAAATCCGATGCTTCATCAACGATCGGGCAATAGAGAGAAAACGACATGCTTCAGCGACTCCAAGGGCCTGATGCGCCTATGTTAACAGGCGTGAACTTACCAGTGCTGGGATTGAATATCTTCACCGAGCCTCCAGTCTTACGAATGTTATCGAGAAGCGGGGCGGAGATAGCATTAGTTTTGGGGCTAACAATAAGATTAAACGGCAATTTGTTCGCTTCCGCATAGTTGAAGAAAGACTTCAACTGATCAGAGTTGGTCACGTACTCCATATTCTTGATATCAGTCACGCCATACTTCGATCCTACCGGAAGATCGGGTATGTGACCATCGATCGAAACCGGCTTTGACCCCTTGCCCATTGGAGTACCAAGAAGTTCCCGCACGGATTTTTCAAATCCGTTGCCGCCCCTGTTGTTCCCCCAGACGGTTTGCGCTTTTTTGTACCACTCGTCAGGTCCAAGCTTGTTTTTGGATGGCCCCTGCAGATAGCGCTCGTACCTAAAATGATGCTCGCTTGGAATTCCGCCAAAATCAAAGTCAGGGCTCGATTTCCGTTGGGAAGCAGCTATAAAACTCTTTAACTTCCCGGACACAGCCCCCCATTTCTTAAGCGCGTACTTCGCACCACCAACCACCAGACCCGCCGTAATCACACCGCCCGCAGTACCGGCGATCGCATCTTCCTGACTGTATCCGGCATCGGTGAACTGTGTTGCCACCCATTGGCTCAATTCAGCAAACTTGCCATTGACCCACTTGCCCGCAGGAGATGCGTTGAACGCTTCACGCAGCAGGAACATCTGCGGGCCGGCAGCAACATCAATCAACGTAAGCGCATAGCTGAGATAGGGCCTTTCTTCGATGAATTTCCCCACTTCCATAGCCACGCCGCCGACGTTAATCAAAACGGTGTCAGCCGTCACGCCCAGCATTGTTCCTTTGTTCTTTTTGGCAGAGCCAGTAACGACAACCTCTTGAATGACCTCCGACAAGATGGTTTTCTTATCGGCCGCATACTGATAACCATCCTTTACAAAAGTGCCTTCGATAAATGGCGCGAAGCCTTGATCATCCGGTACTGGTGCCTCTGCGGGCTCAGGCGCGGGCGCTGACGCCTTCATCCGCGGCTGCAGCACCTTCTTCTGCAGCGCCATGACCTCTTGAATCTGTTCCGGGTTCAGCTTGGAGGCGTTGAGTAGCTGCTCGGTGATCTGCAACCGAGTGTCGTCGTCCGCAATATTGTCGGCTTGAGCTGCAGCGACGATAGCTTCAAGCGTGCCCGCTTTCTTAAGATCAAAGCCAAGTTCATCATCTGCGACCAAGGCCAATGCAAGCTGCTGCTGATGCGCTTCGAGCCCCTTGAACTCTTCGGTACGTTTCAATTCACGTACGATTTTGCTTTGGGACAACTCAGTGATGCCCTTCTTGGTCGCCTCCGCCAACGAATTCCCAAACGCATCAATCGCCATCTGGCCGTAATCGGGGCGCCCCTCTTCACCCAACAAGCTTGCGACGTTGTGCTGAACTGCGCTGCCGATGAAACCAGTAGCCGTACTGGTCAAGATTTCTCTGATATAGGAATTACTCGTCAGCGGCTGCTTGCTAATCCACTTGGCGGCATTGGAGTCGCCGCCCAGCCAGTTGCCAAGCTCAGCAGTCACCGCGCCGCTCACCGCGCTGGCAGCGAGATTGGCCCAGTTAAACTTCTCGTTGCTGCGGTCGCGCGATGGGTCGATGCGGTTCATCGCCCAGTTCGCCCCGTAGTTGGCGACATTGCCGGTCACGCCCTGCGCCGCACCCTTCGCCCAACTGGCGCCGAACTTGAATGCATTCGTCGCAGTCGCCTTACCTGACGCCTTCGCCGCCTCCTGCGCGGCGAGAGCCGCCTTAGCGCCTTCACGCCCACCGGAAAGTGCAGAACCGACGCCCATCGTCGCAACACTGACAAGCGCAGCGACGCCAATCGCACCCCAATCGAACTTGTCGGTCAACCCAAACGCCATTGAAGCAAGTTGGCCGGCAGCCGCACCCACTGCAGCCCCCACAGCAACAGCAGCAACGGTCGCCATGGTGAATCCTGCAGCACCACCCAGCACGGCTGCGCCCGTCGCAAAAGTACCTAGTACCGCACCGCCAGCCCCAATCGCCGGGGCAGAGAGCGCGCCTACTGTATAGATCGTCACCACCGCCACAATAATCACCACGACAATGGTGAGGATAACCTGCAACACACCGCAGCTTTTCTTTGGCGGTGGCGGCGGCACGTAATCAAGCGATGGCGTGGTGCTGCCGATGACTTCGCCTGCATTAAACGGCTTGAAGGTTTCGGCGTCGTTCTTGTTGACTTTGACTTCAGGCACTTTGAGCGTAGTGCCTGCAGTGAGCGACTCACTGCCGTCCAGTGCATTCGCAGAAGCGAGGACATACCACAGGCTTTCGTTGCCATAGATGCGCTGGGCAATGCTGCGCAGGGTGTCGCCGGCCTGAACGGTGATGCTGCTACTTCCCGATTCGCTGTTGCGATACGCGGTGAGGTTACTGACCACGTCGATGTAACCACCAGCAGACGCTGCAACTTGCTGGCCGGAGACATACGCGTAGCGGGTCATCTGAAATTGGCCGCTATTGTCTTTGCGCTGGATGATATTGCTGCTGGCATCGTAAGCAAAGAGACGTTCCTTGCCATCCTGCACAGCAACGCGACGACCCCAACCATCGTAGATGCTAGAGGTGCTGCCGGGCTGGAAGTTAGCAGTACCGTAACCGTTCACGCGGGTTTCGAGATAGGCCTCGCGCGCATCGTAGGTGTAGGTGTACACAAACCCGTAATAACCAAGACCAGAATTCTCGCCAATGAAATCACTGTGGTGGTGATATCTGTTCTGTGCCAAGCGGCCGTCACGGCTGTAGTCGTAGGTGTAATCGACACTGGTCCTCAGCGCAGTGGCATAGCGATAGACGGGTACGAAATGTGAATTCCAGTTCGGGAAATAACGCTCTTTGTACCCCTCAAACGTCACTTGGGTGAATTGCCGACCGTCCAGATCGTAAGCGTAGGTCTCCAGACGTTTGGCCTGCCCCGCGTACTCATGCCCAGTTTCAAACGGCTGCATCCGCGAAATCAATCGGCCGGCAGCGTCATAGGTCAACACTTCCGCAATCTGCGGTGCAGCACCCAGCGTTGCCGGCTTGAACACGATGGTGCGCTGGCCACGCTCGTTGTATTGCGTGTTCTCGTACTTGCTTACACCCGCCTCGAGGAAGCGGCGGCGGATTTCGCGGCCCACAGAATCGTAGTCCAGCGCATAACTGATGTCTTTGTCGTAGGTGCTGGTGACACCCAGCACAATGGCGCCATTTTCCAGCTTACCGTTCACCACGGTGACGCGGTTCATCTCATCGTACTTGTACCAGAACGACTTGAAACTGGACGATCCGTAGACATAGCCAGCACCGGGCGTGACTGGGGTGTAGGAGCCACCGCCACCGCCACCGCCACCGCCACCACCGCCACCGCCGCCCTCACCATCGTCGATGATCGGTGCGTCCAACAGTTGGATCGTTGCGATCGTGGTGTCGACGGTGTCCAGCGAGTCTTGCTGTTTGAGCTCGTTGGAGATCGCACTGTCATCGTACTTGTTGATCGCGAGATACGGATCCAGATCGCCATCGTTAATTTTTTTTACGTCCAGCGTCAATATTTTTTCAGCAATGCTGCCATCTGCGTAAGTCGCATGCAACTTGATATTGCGCAGGCCGAACCCGGTCGGCGCACCGCTCAGGTACGAGTCGCCAGGGCTGTACTGCTGCAACTGCAGCCAACTGGGCACCGCAGTATTGTTCACCGAAACAATGGTGTATCCGCTCGGCGGCTGGCCATTTCTCAGCTCAAACGCATCCGGCAGATAGACACCGAATGTATCGCCTTCAAACATGGTGATTTGCCACGGCTCCACCGCGAGCATCAGCGTCTTGTTGACGCTCTGGTTGTCGGTGTCCGTCGCGGTCACCACGATCTGATAGACGCCTTGGGGGGGGGCGCCACTGATGACGCCGGTCGTCGCATTGATCTGCATGCCGGCGGGCAAGGGCTGCAGCGGCTGCATGCCGGTGCCCACGCGCAGCATGGCGCTGTACTGCAAGGGAAGCCCTTCCGGGTCCATGAATGCACTCGCCGTTGCCAACGACCAACTGGCTTGCCCTTGACTGATTGTTTGGTCCCAACTGCCATCATTGATGTAGGTCAACTGCGGCGGCTGGCTGGGCAAAATTCGCACAGCAATATCCCGCGTGATGACGCTATTGTCGTCAATACTGCGCGCGGTCAATCGCAGCGTCATTGTCTGCGCCGTGGGTGGTGTGCCACTAATCACGCCGGTGATCGAATCAAATTGCATCCATGACGGCAACGCACTGCCATCAGCAAGGGCAAGACTCATCACGAAGGTAGTTTCCGGCGCAAGCGAAGCAACGCTGTAACCGTAATTCGCACTCACCGCATGATTGGCATAACCGTAAATGCTCCAACCTGCATTAACGCTAGCATTGGCACTAGAGCCTGTATTGCCGACACTGACACGCCGGCGGTTACCTGCAGCATCGTAGCTATAGCGCACAGTGGCAAATTCGTAACCACTCGCCATGTCGTACTGGCGCACCATGCTGATACGGCCCTGCGAATCGAAGGTGGACACCGTCCGCAGATGAACTAGATTCCCCTTGCCATCGTGGGTATAGGTTTCTTCCATGACGCGGTTACCGCTTTCATCGTAGGCGTATCTTGTCCAGTTATTGCCTTCGCGAATTTCCTTCACTAATCCACTGGCGTAATAGAACTGTGTGCGTTCGCTGGCACCCAACGCCCCCAGGCCAAGCGCGTTAGCCAGCGAAGCGTTACCGTCCGTGCTGTCGGGCGGCAGTGCATTCGGATCGGCACCACTCAGGCCGTCGGTGAGCACCACACTGACGTTACTCGCGGCCGCGCGCGAGGTTGCGATCAACTGACCGGTCACCGCGTGATAGATGTAATCGTAATCAGCGCCGCCCAGGTCGTTGTGATCGATCAGGCGACCGAAATAGTCGTAGTCCCAAGTTTGCTCGTCGACGAAGACGTACTCGCCTTCGCGGTCTCTGCGCACGCCGGGGCCGCTGTAGTACTCGGGCACGTAGTAGGCGTTACCACCTCCGTTGTAACCGTAGTCGTAGTCGTCGTAATACCAAGTGCCGTTGCCTTCCCCATAGATCGTCGTACCACTGTTATCCGGCTGCGACAGCAAATAGCGCCAGCGCTGCGGATTGCCGTTGGTTTCACGGGTTTTGCGCCCCTGCAGATCGTTCGCATAGGTTTTGATCACGCCTGCGGCGCTGCGGCTTCCCAGCAATAAGTGACGGCTGTCGTAGTCGTAATAGGCACTGAAACCTAGTGCGTTATGCACTTCCCAGCGATCACCGCTGCTCTCTACGCCATAAAACTCCATTGGACGCATTCCACGCGTCCCTTGTTGATCGACAAAATCACCGTGCGAAACGACGCGCCCGCCACGGTCATACTCCTTGTAAGTGATGTAGCCAAGCGCGTTCTGCGTATACCGCTCATGATCAGACAGGTCGTACGCCATCCGGGTGATATTGCCCAGCGCATCGATACTCTGTACAGCACGGCCGACATTGTCATACACCACGCGCTGCGAGTTGCCGTTGGCGTCACGGCTTTCAGTTAAACGGCCATAGGCGTCGTAATACCAAGCCAAGACGGGCCGGGTACGGATCTCGGTGCCGTTGGCGTTGACAACCTTGACCTCCGGCCGGATCTCCATCACCTGCCGGTTGTGACTGTTGTAGCGCACCAAGGTTTCGTATCCGCGCGCATCGACATTGCGAATGACATTGCCCCAGCGATCGTACTCGCGCACGATCACCGGACGCTGGTTAAGATCGTCTGAATTCGACGGCAATTCTTGACGAATCGTGCGACCGAGTTTGTCGTAGCGCAGATGGGTCACCGCCGTGAGCACGCTCTGTACGCCCTGCGCATTGACCGTGAAGCTGGTCTGCGCGGTGCGGGTAGTGCGGCCGGCCAAGTCGTAGCTGTAATCGCGCCACGCACCGCCCTGCGAGTTGGTGCGGACCATGCGCCCGACATTGTCGTATTCGTAAGCGGCAAAACTGGTGCCGACAAAGGCATCTGTGAGGCGATCATCTTTGCCGATCACTTCACCGAAGGCGTTGTAACGCACGATCTCGGAAGCGTCAGTAGACACTCCTTTCAGTTCGGAGACATTGCCGACCAAGTGATAACGCTCACGCACCATCGCCGAGCTGCGCTGGCGCCCGGTTTTGTCGTAGGTATAGCGCGTGGTCAGCTGAGAGTTGACGTTGGCACTCAAGTCAACCGTCTTTCGTCCCCGCATCGTCGTATTGATCGACAGTACACGGTCTTCAGCGTCATAGCTGCGCTGAGTGATGCTGCCCGTAGCGAGATCACGTTCCAGAGTAATGCGGCCGCGACGGTCGTACTCGGTGACGACGGTCTGGTCTGCATCGACATCTTCCAATACAGCAGCGTTACCGACACGGCCATTGGCGTAACGCTGCACGCGCACTGCGTTACCAAAAGCGTCATAGGCCAGCTCGGTGTATGGCGAGCGTTGCTCATACAGCGCAGCAGAAGTCAGATTAGTGGATAACGACAGCATCAACTGCACATTCGACTGGGGCGTCACCACTGCACGTGCCGGCTGCTGCAAGGAAATCGTGCGGCCCAGTGCGTCATAGCGAGTGGTGGTGGTGCCCTGTCCGTCGATGATCGAGGTCGTGCGGCCTTCCGCGTCGTACCCGAACTGGGTGCTCACATCGATGAGCGTCGCCGCGTTGGCGCTGGACGGCTGCGACCAGTGCTTCACCGTCTGCGTCGACACCCGGCCCAACGCGTCGTAGACGAAGTCCACACGACGATCGTAGCCGGTGACGGCATCGCCCGCTGTCGGCAGCGCCGGCGGCAATGCGGTGCCCATCGTCGACAGCACGGTCGATGCCAGTTTGCGCGCATGTTCGATCTTGGTCTGCACCTCGCCGTAGACGGTGTAGGTCTGCGAACTGACATAACCCTCGGCGTCGACGCTGACGGTTTCCCGTCCGAGCACATCGTAGTAGCGGTAGGTGTCGGCCCAGACCGCATCGGCCTGGCCCGAAGTGCCTTCGAGCAGGATCGAGGTCTTGACCGCCTCGCCGTAGGCGTTGAACTGGCTGCGCAGGGTCGGCCGGCCGGTGGCGACGCTGCCGTCGCTCTTCACATAGCTCACCGTGTCCTGCTGTACCTGCTCCTTCTGGCCCAGCACCGTATAGCTGCTGTCGACGCCGCGATCCAGGCTGGCGTCCAGGGGAAGACCCGCCGTCATCAGCGAGGCCGTCAGCGCTTTGCCCGGCACCCAGCCGGCTGCGCCGAACGCGGCAACGGCGGTATTGAGCCTGTTGGCATGACGGACGCTGCGGATCTCTTCGCCGAACGCGTTGTAGACGTGCGAAGTGACCTGCTGTTCCTGATCGATGTCGTACGCGACTCGGCCGAGCGCGTCGTAGACCTTGTAGCTGCGGTTGCCCAGCGGGTCTTTCTCCGACACCGCCTGGCCGAGCGTGTCGTACACGATCTCGATGCTGTCGGCGCTGCCACTCACCGGGTCCAGCCCGGTCAGTGCATCCGGCAACACGATCCGCACGGTGTTGCCGCGGTTGTCGTACTCGTAGCGGGTGATGCGGGTCTGGGCGGTGTCGGCGTTCTCGATCCGGCGGACCAGATTGTTGACGCCGTTGTATTCCATCCGGGTCACGATGGAACGCGTGGTCACGCCACCCGTGGAGGTCGAGACCGCCACGGCCGGACTGATCTCCGCGGTGCGGCGGCCGGCGCGGTCATATTCGTAGTTCCACACCGCACCGGCGCGGTCGGTGTGACGGGTGATATTGCCGGCGGCGTCGTACTGGAAAAACTCGCTCTGACCCAAGGCATCGGTGCGCGAGGTCACCTGCCCGGCGAGGTCGTAGGCCATCGAGATGGCGCGATAGCCGCTTGCGGGCTGGGTCGCGACCCAGGTCGCCAGCGCGGCGGTGTCGGCGGTGGTGCCCGGACGCGTGCCGTACACGATTGTCTGCGTGACCCGGCCGATCGCGTCGAAGCGCTGTTCGCTGAGCGCGCCGCTGGCATCCAGCGCGAAGCGCTGGCGGTTGGCCGCGTCGTAGAAGTAACGCACCGTGCGGATCTGGGTCGCGCGCACGGTGGCATCGGTGCTGAGCGCTGCGGTGACAGCCGTCGCGATGGTGGCATTGGTGGCGCCCAATGCGTAGCCGATGTTCACGCCGTAGCGGGTCTTGGCGATCTGGCGGCCGATGGCGTCGTACTGGGTCTCGGTGACCTGGCCGATACCGCTGCCGCTGCGCATGACCTGATAGCGCACGCGTCCGGCCTGGTCGTAGTGCAGACCTTCCGCACGCGCGGCCGCTTCGTTGGCGGTCACGTGGGCCGCGAAGCCCGCTGCGGTTGCGGTGCCAGCCGCGACCTGCCCCATCAGCGTCGCGTCGAGTGTCGCGCCGTAGGCAAGGCTGTTGCGCACCCGGCCGATGGCGTCGTAGCGGATCTCTTCCACGGACGCATCGGCGTGCACGCGGAACACCACGCGCGCGGCGGCGTCGTACACGTTGTAATCGACGCGGTCCTGCGCGGTCTCGACCAGCGCGGAGGCGACGGTGGCGGTATCCAACGTCGTGCCGAGCAGGCCCAGCGTCACCGCCTGCGCGTGCTGGCGCACCGAGGCGACCATGCCCAGCGCGTTGTAGCGCGTACTGGTGACCGCACCGGCGCCGTCGATGCTGTAGGCGACGCGACCAGCGGCGTCGTAGACCATCCGCTGCACTTGCGCGGTGGCGCGATTGGCGCTCATCCATGTGGACAGCGACGCTTCGGTAGCGGTGCCCTGCGACAGCGCCGTCGAGAGTGTCGCGTCGACGCTCAACAGCGCGGTGTAGGCGTACGCGCCGACCACCCGGCCGGCGGTGTCGTACTGCTGTTCGACCACGGCGGCCTGGGTGGCCGAGGTGCGGGCGATGCTGAGGCGCTGACGGCCGGCGGCGTCGTAGACGCTGTGATTCGATGCGGCGGTGGCTTCGTTCGCGGCCACGAAGGCGGCGAAGTCGGAGACCTGCGCGGTGCCGGCATACAGCGGGTTGTTGAGGCTGTTCTGCAGCGCGGTGGCGGAGGCGAAGTAGCGCAAGCTGCTGACCACGTTGCCGGCCGCGTCGTAGCGGGTCTCGCGCAGGACACCGTCGGTGCCCAGTTGCAGGCGCAGGCGACCGGCACCGTCGTAAACCCGCGACTCGCCCTCGAACCCGGCGCCCCAGTCGAGCTGGGCATCCAGGCTGGACACGGTGGCGGTGGTCAGCGTCGAGACCGTCGCCGCCTTGGCGAACGAACGGATGGCGGTGACCCGGCCGGCGTTGTCGTACCACATCCGGGTCATGCCGCCGGTGCCGTCGACGCTGTACACCAGACGGTCGTTGGCGTCGTAGAAGTAGCGCACGACGCTGTCGTTGGCGCTCTGCGGCGTCGCCGCCAGCAGCGTAGCGATGGTCGCGGTGCCTGCGGCCAACGCATCGCGCTGCACCGCACTCAGCGGCATCGCGCTGGCGTAACGCTTCTCGGCGATGCGGCGGCCGGCGCTGTCGTAGACGTTCTCGACCACGCCGCCGGTGCCGTCGATGCTCAGGCGTACCCGCCCGTCGCCGTCGTAGACCTGGTACACGGTCTGGTCCTGCGCATCGTCGCGCAGGGTCTGGCTGGTGACGAAGCCGGCGAGTTGGGCTTCGGTCGGAATCGCGGTCCCCAGCGACGACAGGTTCACCGCTTTGGCGTAACTGCGCTGCGCGGTCACCCGACCAACGCGGTCGTAGACCTGCTCGGTCAATCCACCGGTTGCATCGACGCTGAAGCGCAGGCGGTTGGCGGCGTCGTAGGCGAACTGCACCGTGCCGCCGGCGCCGCTCTTGCGCACCACGTTGTCGTTGGCGTCGTACTGGTAGTTGGTGACGACCTGCGCGCTGCCGGTGCCGACGGTCTCGCTGATGCGACGGCCGAAGCCATCGTAGGCGTACACGGTCTGGCGCGCGGCAGCGGTGCCGGCGCCTTCGACCACCGACAGCTGGCGGCCATCGCGATCCCAGGTGTAGGTGGTGCGCAGATTCAGACCGCCCGGATCCAGCGCGAGCTGGGTCAGGTTGCCCTTGCGGTCGTAGCTCATCGCGCTGATGCGACCTGAGGCGTCGGTGACCTGCACCGTGCGGCCCTGGCCATCGAACGCATAGCGGGTGGTGAGGTTGAGCTTGCCGGCGCCCGGATCTTCGACGCGCGTGAGCGTGCGGCCGACGGCGTCGTAGCTGTAGCTGATCTGACGGCCGGTGGCGTCGGTGCTGGTGGTCAGCAGGCCGCGCACGTCGTAGGCGTTGCTGGCGGTGAAGCCGAGCGGATCGATGCGCTGGGTGAGATTGCCGTTGCGGTCGTAGACCGATGTGGTCACCGCCGTCGTCCCGCCGGGCTGCGGCTGGCGCACTTCCACGGTCTGGCCGAAGCGGTTCTGCAGCGTGGTGATGCTGAGGCCTTCGGGCGAAGTGACAGTGACGCTGCGCGCGCTGTCGCTGTAGGCGTAGCTGGTGGTGCGGCCGGTCGCATCGGTCTGGGTCAGCACGCGGCCGAAGGCGTCGTAGCTGCCGGTCTGGAGCAGATCCTGACCGCTGACGCTACGCGTCGTCGTCGAGACCTGGCGGCCGAGGCGGTCGTAGGCCAGATCGCGGATGGTGCCGC